>JBKPNJ010000048.1:0-7215 GCA_046732575.1 Actinomycetota bacterium | reverse complement strand
CTACTACGACTTCGACGTGCCCGAGCCGTTCAAGCCAGAGGACGTCGACAAGATCGAGTCAAGGATGCGAAAGATCGTCAAGGAGGGCCAGAAGTTCCGTCGCCGGGTGATCACGGCCGGGCCGGCGCATGACGAGCTGGCAGCAGAGCCCTACAAGCTTGAGCTGATCGCCCTCAAGTCCGACGCCGACGCCGTGTCCTCGACCGAAGGTGCCACGGCCGAGGTGGGTGGTGACGAGCTCACCATGTACGACAACATCAGGCGCGACGGTTCCCTCGCCTGGAAGGATCTCTGTCGCGGTCCTCACCTGCCCACGACGAAACGGATACCCGCGTTCAAGCTGCTGCGCACCGCGGCCGCCTACTGGCGCGGGAATGAGAAGAACCCGCAGCTTCAGCGGATCTACGGGACGGCTTGGGAGAGCAAGGAGGCCCTCGACGCCCACCTACACCGGCTCGAGGAAGCCGGCCGGCGCGACCACCGCCGGCTCGGCGCCGACCTGGACCTGTTCAGCTTCCCCGACGAGATCGGGTCGGGGCTGGCGGTTTTCCATCCCTACGGTGGCGTCCTGCGCAAGGAGATGGAGGATTACTCCCGCAAACGACACGTCGAGGCGGGATACGACTTCGTCTACAGCCCACACATCTCCAAGTCGACGCTGTTCGAGACCTCCGGTCACCTCGAGTGGTTCGCCGACGGGATGTACCCCCCGCTGCACGTCGACGAGGAACGCGACCCCGACGGAACAGTGCGCAAGCCTGGGCAGGACTACTACCTCAAGCCGATGAACTGCCCGTTCCACTGCCTGATCTACCGTGCGCGGGGCCGTTCCTACCGCGAGCTGCCACTGAGACTCTTCGAGTTCGGGTCGGTGTACCGCTACGAGAAGTCAGGGGTCGTCCACGGTCTCACGAGGGTCCGGGGGATGACGCAGGATGACGCGCACATCTTCGCCACCCGTGAGCAGCTCCCGGCCGAGCTGAGCAGCCTGCTGACATTCGTGCTGGACCTGCTCAAGGACTACGGTCTCGACGACTTCTACCTCGAGCTGTCCACCAAGGACCCGGAGAAGTACGTCGGCTCCGATGAGATCTGGGACGAGGCGACCGAGATCCTCGAGCAGGTGGGGAACGAGACAGGACTCGACCTGGTACCCGACCCCGGAGGCGCGGCCTTCTACGGGCCGAAGATCTCAGTTCAGGCGCGTGACGCGATCGGCAGAACATGGCAGATCTCGACCGTCCAACTCGACTTCAACGAACCCGAGAGGTTCGGCCTCGAGTACACAGCCGCGGACGGGTCCCGGCAGCGACCGGTCATGATCCATCGCGCGCTCTTCGGCTCGATCGAGCGCTTCCTCGGTGTCCTCACCGAGCACTATTCCGGTGCCTTCCCGCCCTGGCTGGCGCCGGTCCAGGTCGTCGCGATCCCTATCGCGGAGCGCCACCACGACTATCTGTCGAAACTCGCCGACGACCTGAGGCAGCGTGGCATCCGCGTGGAGGTGGACGGCTCCGGCGACCGGATGCAGAAGAAGATCCGCAACGCGCAGCTGAAGAAGGTCCCTTTCATGGTGATCGCGGGTGACCGCGACGTCGAGGAGGGAGCGGTGTCGTTCCGCTATCGCAACGGCAGCCAGGACAACGGCGTCGCGGTCGAGGAGGCCGTCGAGCGGATCCTCGACGCAGTTCGCCGCCGGATCCAGGTATGACCCGGGAGCACCCGCCGTCCGCAAGCCAGCACGATGCCAGCGAGGTCGAGGAGCAGGCCGGCGCGGGCTCGGTCGACGCCTTCCAGCGTCTGTGGACGCCGCACCGGATGGCCTACATCAAGGGTGAGAACAAACCGGTTGACGACGACGAGTGCCCGTTCTGCAGGATCCCGACGCTGACGGACGAGGATGGTCTCGTCGTGGCTCGCAGCGGCGTGGCGTTCGCCGTACTGAACCTGTACCCCTACAACCCCGGTCACCTGATGCTTGTGCCGTACCGTCATGTGGCGGACTACACGGAGCTCGACGCGCAGGAGACGGCGCAGATCGCCGGGCTGACCGCGGCGGCGATGACGGCACTGCGTCAGGTCTCAGGGGCCCAGGGGTTCAACATCGGCATCAACCAGGGCGACATCGCCGGGGCCGGAATCGCTGCCCACCTGCACCAGCACGTGGTGCCCCGTTGGGGTGGCGACACGAACTTCATGCCGGTCGTCGGTCGCACCCGGGTACTGCCGCAGCTCCTGCACGACACCCGGGCCATGCTCGCCGAGGCGTGGCCGGCCCCGAAGTGAGGAGGACCGGGCGGCGCAGGCTCAGGACTTGGCCTCCTGCTTGACGGTCGTGGCCAGGTTAGTGGGCATGGGCTCGTAGCGAACGAACGTACGTGAAAACGTCCCGGTCCCATGGCTCATCGAGCGAAGGTCGATGGCGTACTTCACGATCTCGACCTGGGGTGCCTCGGCCCGCACGATGGAGCGACCGCCACCGATCGGCTCCGTGCCCAGCACCCGGGCCCGCCGGCTCGAGAGGTCGCCCATCACCGTGCCGACGAACTCATCGGCCACGATCACCTCGAGCAGGTCGAACGGTTCGAGCAGCAGCACCTCCGACTGCTCCGCAGCGTCCTTGAGGGCAAGCGCACCGGCCATCTGGAACGCCATATCGGAGGAGTCGACGCTGTGCGCCTTGCCGTCGATCAGGGTCGCCCGCAGATCCACCGCCGGGTAGCCCGCCACGAGACCACGATCCATCTGAGCGCGCAGCCCCTTCTCGACACTGGGGATGAACTGCCGGGGCACCGCTCCTCCGACCACCTTGTCGACGAATGCGAAACCCTCTCCGGACTCGAGCGGTTCGACCTCGACGTCGCAGACGGCGTACTGGCCATGTCCCCCGGACTGCTTGACGTGCCGCCCATGACCCTTGGCCGGCGCGGCGAGTGTCTCGCGGAAGGGGACCCGCAGCGGCACCTGGTCGACCTGGATCCCGTATCGGTTTGCCAGCCGGTCCAGGACCACCGAGGCGTGCGCCTCACCCAGGCACCACAGCACCAGCTGATGGGTCTCGGAGTTGTGCTCAATGCGCAGCGTCGGGTCCTCCGCGGTCAGCCTGGCCAGTCCCTGGGAGAGCTTGTCCTCATCGGCCTTCGCGTGCGCAACGACCGCGACCGGCAGCAACGGCTCGGGCATCGCCCAGGGCTGCATGAGCAGAGGTCTCTCCCGGCTCGACAGGGTGTCTCCGGTCTCGGCCCGGCTCAGCTTCGCCACCGCGCAGATGTCTCCGGCCAAGCACCGCGCGACGACGCGCTGCGTCTTCCCCAGCGGTGACGACAAGGCGCCGACTCGCTCATCCTCGTCGTGATCCTCATGCCCGTGTCCCTCGCCGAAGAACGCGGTCGAGTGACCCGACACGTGCACCGCCATGTCGGGCTGCAACGTCCCGGAGAACACGCGGACCAGGCTGATCCGGCCCACATAGGGGTCAGTCGTGGTCTTGACGACCTCGGCCAGCAGTTCGCCCGCCGGGTCACACGTCAGGCCACTGACCTGCTTGCCCATCGTCGTGAAGACCGGCGGCAGCGGATGCTCCGCGGGAGCCGGGAACGCACTCGACATGACCTCGAGGAGCTCGGCTAGCCCGTGGCCGGACTCGGCACAGACGGGGATCACCGGGAAGAAGGAGGCTTGCGCCACAGCGGCCTCGAGGTCGTCGATCAGCAACTGCAGGTCGATGTCCTCGCCGTTCATATAGCGGTCCATGAGGGTCTCGTCCTCGGACTCCTCGATGATCCCCTCGATCAGGGCACCGCGATGATCCTCGATGATGTCCCGTTCGAGGTCGGACGGCTCACGTACCGTCCGTCCGCGCTGGCTGTCGGAATGGTCGGCCACGGTCTGGGACAGCAGTGCTACCAGGTCGCCGATCTGCGAACCGGCGCGTCCGGCCGGCACGTACAGCGGGAGCACCTTGTCACCGAACGCGTCCTGTGCCTCGGTGAGAACGCTGTCGTAGTCGGCGCGTGGGTGATCGAGCTTGGTGATCACCACCGCGCGCGGCATATCGACGCCCGCGCACTCCTGCCACAGGGTCCTGGTTGCGCCGTCCACCCCCTCAGCCGCGGACACCACGAACAGCGCACAGTCGGCCGCCCGCAGGCCGGCTCGAACCTCACCGACGTAGTCGGCATAGCCGGGAGTGTCGAGCAGGTTGATCTTCACCGCCGTCGACGGCGACCGGTCGCCGGGCGGGGTGAACATGAAGGGGGCGAGCGACAGTCCCACCGACCGTTGCTGGCGCACCTCGGCCTCGTCGAAGTCGCTGACGGTGGTGCCGTCCTCGACACGTCCGGGCCGGTGGATCGTACCGGTCGTGGCCAGCAGCGCCTCGACCAGCGATGTCTTGCCCGATCCGGTAGGGCCGACCAACGCGATGTTCCTGATTGCCTCCGGTCGGTCGGCCGTCGGTCCCTGGCCGGCGGCTCCCGCGGCGCCGGACCCCCTGTCTGACCTCTTGTCTGACATGTGCCATCGCCTCCTCGCTGCCACCCTTCACTGCGGCGGCGATGCGCACAAGTGGTAGCGGTGGGTTGCCCGGATGCCGACGGCGATCCCGGCCGCACGCCGTAGCATCGTGCACACCGAATATCCCCGGAAGAGTCAGGACCGGTCGACCACAGATGCTCAACCGCTTCCGCCAGTTCTGGACGCACCTCTTCGCGCCCATCGCGCACTTCCTCCTGCGCCACGGTGTGAGCCCGGATGCCGTCACGCTGGTGGGCACCATCGGCGTCAGCGCCGGTGCGCTCGGGTTCTTTCCCCGCGGCGACATCTGGCTCGGGGTGGTCGTCGTGACCGCGTTCGTGTTCTCCGACCTGATCGACGGCTACATGGCCCGTAGCTCAGGCCGGTCATCGTCGTGGGGAGCCTTCCTCGACTCGACTCTGGACCGGATCGGCGACGCGGCCATATTCGGTGGGTTCCTGCTCTACTTCGCCAACAGCGGCGACGACATGACGATGGTGGTTGTCACGCTCTACGTCCTGGTGATGGGCTCAGTCACGTCGTACGCGCGAGCGAAGGCGGAGAGCCTAGGCATGCAGGCCAAGGGCGGGATCGCCGAGCGCGCCGACCGCCTGGTCGCCGTGCTCGTGGTGGCCTTCTTCGCCGACGTCTTCGACGTGATGATCCTCCTCGACATCGTCCTGTGGCTACTGGCGGCGGCCAGCACGGTGACGGTCGTCCAACGGATGGTGCTCGTGCGCCGGCAGGCGCTGACAATCGCCGAGGCGGCGTCGCAGCCGCCGACGGCATGATCGAGGGATTCACCGCCCTCCGCCGTGAAATCGTCGCGCTCGGGTACTCCGTGGGCTGGGCCGCAACCAAACGAGTGCCCGAACCGGTGGCGAGGACCGCGTTCGACCGGCTGGCGACGCAGATCTGGCGTCGCCGGGGCAGCGGAGTGCGACAGCTCACCGCCAACCTGACCCGGGCCGTCCCCACCTCCACCATGGCCGCCGACATCGACGAGCTCACGCATGCGGCCGTCCGGTCGTACCTGCGCTACTGGCTGGAGACGTTCCGGCTGCCTGTCTGGTCCCACGACGAGGTGGTGGCCCGGGTGCGCACCATCGACGAGTTCCGGCTTCGCGACGCATACGCCCGAACCGGTGCGATCGTCGCGCTCCCGCATATGGCGAACTGGGACCACGCGGGCGCTTGGGCGTGTCTCACCGGGATGCCGGTGACAACGGTGGCCGAGCATCTGGAGCCGGAGCGGCTCTACCGGCGCTTCGTCGGCTACCGCGAGGGGCTGGGGATGGAGGTGCTCGCCCTCTCCGGCGGTCAAGGCTCCTTCAAGACTCTGATCTCGCGGCTGCGGGCCGGGAGGTTCGTGTGCCTGGTCGCCGACCGGGACCTGTCGTCGACTGGGGTGACAGTGCAGCTGCTCGGCCACCAGGCCAGACTGCCCACCGGCCCGGCCGCCCTCAGCCGGATGACGCGAGCCGCGCTGATCCCCGCGACGCTGTCATACGACGGGCCCACGCTCGTCATCCGGTTTCACCCGCCGGTGGAGCCCGTGCCGGGCGCCGCCGGTGTGATCGCCATGACGCAGAGGGTCGCCGATGCGTTCACCGCAGGCATCCGCGAGCACCCCAGTGACTGGCACATGATGCAGCGCGTCTTCGTCGCCGACCTCGACGATCAGGTCAGGAAGGGCAGGGAATGAGGGTCGGACTCGTCTGCCCGTACTCACTGGATGTTCCCGGCGGGGTGCAGAACCATGTCCGTGACCTGGCAGCCACCCTGACAGGTTGGGGACACGTGGCGTCTGTGCTCGCGCCGGCCGAGGAAGACGAAGAGCTTCCGCCGCATGTGGTGTCGGCCGGTCGGGCGGTTCCCGTGCGCTACAACGGGTCGGTGGCCCGGCTCGCCTTCGGACCGCTGACGGCCGCAAGGACCCGGCGCTGGATCCGGGAGGGTGGGTTCGACGTCCTGCACATCCATGAGCCGATGACGCCGAGTGTCTCGTTGCTCGCGCTCTGGGCGGCCAGGGGACCCATCGTGGCCACCTTCCACACCGCGACCACGCGATCGCGGGCGATGAGTGCTGCGTCGGCCCTGCTCGGGCCGTCGATGGAGAAGATCAGCGCCCGCGTCGCGGTGTCCGAGCTGGCCCGCGAGACCCTTGTCCAGTACGTGGGCGGCGGCGAGCCGATGGTGGTGCCGAACGGCTTGTTCGTCGACCGCTTCGCCCAGGCGTCGTCGCGTCCCGAATGGCGCGGCGACGCTGGGACGATCGTCTTCCTCGGCCGGCTCGACGAGCCACGCAAGGGTCTGCACGTGCTGCTCACGGCCTTCCCGGAGATCCTGCGACGGTGTCCGGGGACGAGGCTGCTCGTCGTCGGCCGGGGTGACACCGAGGAGGCACGCGACCTGCTGCCGGCACCGGCGCGCGACGCAACATCGTTCCTGGGCATGCTCGACGACCAGGCCCGGGCCCAGGCGCTGGCGTCTGCCGAGCTGTATATCGCTCCCAATACCGGCGGCGAGAGCTTCGGCGTCACGCTGATCGAGGCGATGGCTGCCGGCGCCGCTGTCCTGGCCAGTGACCTTCGGGCGTTCTCGCTGGTGCTGCAGCAGGGTCGTCTGGGCACCCTCTTCCCGGTCAACGACCATGCAGCGCTGGCTGACCACGCGGTCGCGCTGCTCAACGACGACGGC
>JBKPNJ010000047.1:0-5135 GCA_046732575.1 Actinomycetota bacterium | reverse complement strand
AGCCTGTTGCGATCCGAGCTCGGTAGAGGGGAGGAGGGTCGCCCCCTCTACACCACGATCGGGGACTACCCGCTGGCCGGGGGAGTCCCCGACTGACGTCGCGCACGGTCGATCCTCGGCTGATCTCCGGATGCCTCGCCGACAGGGCCGGATAGCCTGACGAGCGTGAATCCGCGTCACCGCCGCCTCATCATCCCGGCGGCCCTGGCGCTGCTCCTAGTGATCGTCGTGCTCGCATCCGTCCGCCACTAGGCCAGGCCCACGGTGGCTGATCTGGTCGGCGAGGCCCGGGTGGGACGCGCGGGCGACGTACGTCGGTCCGCCCTGGCGGTCGCTCTCACCTTCGCCCTCAACGGTGGTCTCGTCGCAACCTGGATCTCCCGACTGCCGGCGATGAGGGACAACGTGGATGCCGACCCGTCCGAGCTCGGCGTCGCTCTGCTGTGTCTGGCAGCGGGATCCATCGCGGCCATGAGCACCAGCCACTTGCTGGTGGGCAGGTGGGGGAGCCCTGCGGTCTGCCGCGTTGCCATCGTCTGGACCTGCGCCACCGTCCCGCTGCTGCCTGCGGCCTCAGGTGCGGTGTCACTGGGGCTCACCATGGCGATCGTCGGCCTGGGGGCGGGTGTCTGGGACGTAACCCAGAACGTCCAGGGACACCGGATCGAGCAGCTCAGTGGCCGTGCTTACATGCCCCGGTTCCACGCGGCATGGAGCGGCGGCACCCTGCTCGGCGCCGGCCTTGGAGCGTTGTCCGCGTCCGCTCACGTTTCCCTGGGCTGGCACTTCGGCACCGCTTCGACGGTTGCCGTGCTGGCCTGCCTGGCAACGTCGCGGGCGTTCGTGGACGACGAGCAGAGAGTCGCCGGTCCGAGAACCAGAGGCCCCGGGCTCAACCACTGGCTGCTGCTCATCGGGATCCTCGCTCTGTGCTCGACACTGGGTGAGGGGGCGGCGTCGGACTGGCTGGCGATCTTCCTGGTCGACCAGCGGCAGCACTCGCAGGCGGTGGGTGCGGCCGGGTTCGCCGTGTACGCACTGGCGATGCTCGTCGGCCGGACGGTCGGCACTGGCGTCGTCGAACGGTTGGGTCGGGTGGCCGCCGTGCGCGGCGCCGGGGTGCTCACCGCCGCCGGCGTCATGATGACCCTGACAGTCCCGGCGGACCCGGCGACGTTCGCCGGAATCGTGCTGTGGGGACTGGGACTGGCCCTGATCTTCCCGGCCGCGATGAGCGCGGCTGCCGAGCGGGGGAACTCTGCTGCCGGGGGCATCGCCGCGGTGGCGACGCTCGGCTACACCGGTTTTCTCGTCGGACCGCCGACCATCGGATTCCTCGCCGCGAGTCTGTCGTTGGGGCGCGCGCTGTGGGTGGTTGCGTTGTTGGGCCTCGCGATCGCGCTCCTTGCCGTGTTCGTCCGCCCGCCTTCGGACGACGTGCGACGCTAGATGGATGGCTGAGTCCCTCTCGACCGCGCTGTCGACGCTGCGCGAGCTGCTGCTAGACGACGCCTCCCTGGTGCGCGCGGTCGCGGCCGGCCGCCGCCGGGGCAATGAGCCGCCCTGGCGGCGCGTCGAGGCTCGCTACGTCGACCTGAAGACCGGACGCCACCTGCAGGTCACGGCGTACGACCACGCGCAGGCGCATACGAGGAACCATCGGGTCGGGACGGACGCCGAGCGGGCGGTCGACGAGCTGCTCGGATGGCCGTTCGCGAACTGGCATGTCGATGCTGCCACCGCCTCGCTCCAGGTTCGCGTCACCAAGAGAGGTGACGCGCTCGTGCACAGCCGCCCGAGCGAGGGTGCGCCGGCCGCCACGCGTACTCATGACCGGGCCAAGGCGAGGCTGGTCGACACCGTCGAACCCTGGCTGCATGCGATCGGGATCGCCGACCACGAAGGTCATATCAAGCCGAGCCGCCAGGCCAAGTACCGACAGGTCGAGGAGTTCGTCCGGCTGCTCGCCCCCGCCGTCGACGACGCCCTGGCGTCCGGACGGCTGCCGCATCCGTCGCCCACTGAGCCACTACGGTTGGCTGACCTCGGCTGCGGGAACGCCTACCTGACGTTCGCGGCGTTCAGGCACCTGACAGGCCGCGGCCTGCCGGTGCATCTGGTCGGCGTCGACCGCAACGGCCGCTCGCGCGACAGGAACACCGAGCTGGCCGAGGACCTCGGCTGGGATCGCGAGATGTCGTTCGTCGCCGGCGCCATCGCGGACGCCGAGCTCGACCCGCCGGACATCGTGCTGAGCCTGCACGCCTGCGACACCGCGACCGATGATGCGCTCGCCCGGGCGGTGCGGTGGCGAACGCCGCTCGTGCTCGCCGCCCCGTGCTGTCACCACGATCTGCAGAGCCAGCTGCAGCACACCAGCGCCCCGTCGCCGTACGGTCTGCTGACGAGACACGGCATCATCCGGGAGCACTTCGCCGATGTTCTCACCGACGCCTTGCGCGCCGCCCTGATGCGGATGTTCGGCTACCGAGTCCAGGTCGTTCAGTTCGTAGCCAGTGAGCACACCCCACGGAACACCCTGATCCGTGCCGTGCGCACCGGCGCGGAACCGACCGCGGAGCTCCTGGGCGACTACACGAACCTCACCGAGGAGTGGGGAGTCACCCCCGCTCTGGCCCGCATCCTCGCGGCGGAGACAGCCCGGGTACTCGAGTGACGAGATGGTCCAGACCGATCCGTGGACTCACCGTGCTCGCGGGTGTTGTTGTCGGCGGCGCCTTCGGCGTGCTGCCGCAGTCCGGTGCCCACGCAGCGGAACCCCGGGTGCTGTTCACCATGCACGACCCTCGCATCGACGAGAGCAGCTCACTGGTCGTGAGCTCGGTCCACCCCGGACTGGCCTACACGGCCAACGACTCAGGTGACGGCGCCTTCATCTACACCGTCGACATGAGCACCGGTGACACAGTCGGCGTGACGACGCTGAGCGGTGTGGAGCCGACCGATGTCGAGGCGATGGCCTCGGGACCCGGCGACACCCTCTACGTCGCCGACATCGGTGACAACTCGGCTTCCCGCGACAGCGTCACTGTCTACTGGATCGACCAGCCCGGGCGCGGGGACACAACCGTGGACGCTCGGTCGGCGACGCTGGAGTATCCCGGTGGCGCCCGCGATGCCGAGGCAGTGCTCGTCGACCCGGCCACTGGCCAGCTGTTCGTGGTGTCCAAGGAGCTGTTCGGCGGCACGATCTACGCGGCGCCGACGCCGTTGTCGTCGGACCACGTGAATCGGCTGCAACCGGTCGGGACGGCACCGAGCCTGGTGACCGACGGAGCGTTCCTCCCGTCGGGAGAGGCGGTGCTGCGGACGTACACGACGGCAGCTGTGTACGACCCGGTCGGCTGGACGGCGTTGAGCAGCACCGCGCTGCCGCCGCAACCCCAGGGGGAGTCCATCGCTGCCCTGGCCGGTCCGGCACGGGTTCTCGTGGGGAGTGAGGGTGAGGAGTCGGCGGTCTACCGGCTTCGACTCAACCTCGATGGGCCGGTCAGCGACGATCAGCCGACCAGGGTGCCGGTCCGTCCTGGGGAGCTGCCGGCCACTGGCGACGGTACGGCACCACCGGTCCAAGGTCCCGCCACTGCAGTCACCGCCGAGCGCTCCGAGCTCGACGAGTCACTGGCCGCCCCGGTCCTGCTCCTTGCCGGCCTGATCACGTCGGCCGTCGCCATCGCGCTGGCATGGCGGCGGTCCAGCCGCTACTAGGACATCGCAGACACGACGTAGTCGATGCAGACGGTGAGAGCCTCGACGTCGGCCGGCTCCACCGAGGGGAACATCGCGACCCGCAGCTGGTTGCGTCCGAGCTTGCGGTACGGCTCGACGTCCAGGATCCCGTTGGCTCGCAGCACCGCCGCCAGCGACAGGGCGTCGACTCCCTCGTCGAAGTCGATGGTGCCGACCACGAGGGAGCGTGACTCGACATCGGAGACGTACGGCGTCGTGTACTCAGTCCTCTCGGCCCAACCGTAGAGCCGGCTCGAGGAGTCGCTGGTGCGGCCCACTCCGAACCGGAGACCGCCACCGGCGTTGAGCCAGTCGAGCTGCTCGGCCACCAGGAACAAAGTCGCCACCGAAGGCGTGTTGTATGTCTGGTTCTTGCGAGAGTTGTCCAAGGCGACCGTCAAGTCGAGGAAGGCCGGTACGAATCGCGTCGTCGCCGCGATCTGCGCCACGCGCTCCAAAGCCCGCGGGGACATGACGGCGAGCCAGAGGCCGCCCTCGGAGGCGAGGCACTTCTGCGGCGCGAAGTAGTAGACGTCCGTGTCGAGGATGTCCACCGGCAACCCGCCCGCCCCGGAGGTCGCGTCGATGACGATGAGGGCGTCGGCATCGGCCCCGGCCACCCGGTGAACCGGTGCCATCACCCCGGTGGAGGTCTCGTTGTGCGGCCAGGCGTACACGTCGACTCCGGCTTCGGCGCGTGCCGTTGCCCGGTTGCCGGGCTCCGCGCGCAGCACGCTCGGGGGCTGAAGCCAAGGGGCGAGCCCGGCAGCACCGGCGAACTTGGCGGAGAACTCCCCGAATGACAGGTGCTGGCTTCGCTGCCGGATGAGGCAGTACGTCGCAATGTCCCAGAACGCCGTGGTGCCACCGTTGCCGAGCACGACCTCGTACCCGTCGGGAAGGGAGAGCAGCTCAGACACACCACTGCGGACCCGGCCCACGAGGCTCTTGACCGGCCCTTGCCGATGGGACGTCCCGAGCAGCGACGCGCCGGTGCCCGCCAGCGCCTGCAGAGCCTCCGGCCGTATCTTCGACGGGCCCGAGCCGAACCGGCCGTCGGCCGGCAGCAAGTCCAGGGGGATGACGATGTCAACGTCGCTCATCGAGGTTTCTCCAGATTGAGGGGATGTCCTGGACGCTGTCAGCGGGCCGAGCAGGTCACCTGATGTGTGCGTCGACCCATTGTCGCAGTGGCGACGGGTCAGCCGGACCAGCTGTTGTCCCATCCGACGACATCCTCGGCCGGCCGGGCGGCCGGGCCCACGTACAGCGCGCCCGGGCGGATCAGCCGGCCGGTGCGCTTCTGCTCCAGGATGTGGGCGCTCCAGCCGGCGGTCCGGGCCGATGTGAACATCGACGTGAACATGTGCGGCGGTACCTCCGCA
>JBKPNJ010000046.1:0-6822 GCA_046732575.1 Actinomycetota bacterium | reverse complement strand
GCACGCGCGACCGCGGCCGAGACCGCGTCGGCCGGTTCCGAGCCGCCGCTCACGCCAGGTATTCGACCGCCTCGTCGAGCAGGTCGGCGCCGGCCTCGCGCGCCACCCTCAGCCACTCGCCGGGCGGCATCACCGGGCGGATCTCGAGCGTCGCCCAAGGCGCCATCGGCAGCCGGGCGACGTGCGCGATCGCCTCGTCGAGGTCGGCGCAGTCCAGGATGTAGTAGCCGGCGAGCAGCTCCTTGGTCACCGCGAACGGGCCGTCGGTGATCTCCGCCTCCCCCCCGCGCACTCGGATGGAGGTCGCGCTCTCGACCGTATCCAGGCGCTTGACGTCCACCAGCAGCCCGGCTTCGCGCAGGCTGCGGTGCAGCTCGACGAACACCGGCAGCTCCCGCTCGCGCGCGGCCTGCACGGCCGGGTCGACCGCTTCCTCATACACCAGGACCATGTACTGGGACATCTCGCCTCCGACGTTCGCGCTGTCGGCCGCACCGTACGCGGCCCTCATCAGTCCGTCGCCGCTTGCGCGCCCGTTTGGACAGCCGTGGTCAGTTCAAGCGTGCGCCCTCCCGCGGCTGCTGCCAACGGCGCGCCTGCTCCTCGCTGTAGCGGTCGACGACCGCGTCCAGCCAGACGGCGAGCGGCATGTGCTCGGGATCGTGCCCCGGCAACTCGTCGAGCACGCGGCCCAGCGCGTGGCTCGTCGCGCGCTCGGCGGCGAAGTCCCCGAGGCGCCACCGCAGGCGCGCGAGCAGCCGCGGGGACACGCGCCACCACAGCTCCGAGATCGCCTCGGGCTCGCCCGCAAGGCTCCCGGCGACGAGCTCGGCCGTCGGCGCGTCCTCGAGCGTCCGGCCTAGGGGCTCCAGGCGCTGGACGAGCTGCAGGTGGCCCGCTTCGGGGTGCAGTTCCGGGGGCAGAGCGCGGAGCGGGTCGCGCACCGCGACCGCCGCGCGCCCGTCGGCGCCGGCCGGGCGCTCGCCGGGCTTCGAGGAGCGCCGCTCGACCAGCACGGCGACCTGCGGCTCCTGCGCGAAATGCTCACGCAGCGGCGCCACGAGCAGGTCAGCCCGGTCGGGCGCCACGACACAGTAGAGGCGCGGGGGAAATTCGTCTGTCGGCGCTGGAACGCGCTGAGTGTCGGGCACGACTTGCTCCCATCCGTAGGTTCTCCAGAGATGACAGCGGACCGCGGGGCGGCGACCCTGTACGAAGGTCGAGGTTCAACCGCCGGCTGGCCGGATGGACGGGAGCACCGCCCTAGCGTGCAGGCGATCACGTGAGCGTCTTCCGGAAGCTGGAGCTCGAGTACCTGGTCGGCGGCCGGCAGCTCGGGCGGCTCGCCACGACCGGCGCGGACGGCACCCCGCACGTGGTGCCGGTCGCCTTCATCTACAACGCGGTGCGGGACACGATCGATGTCGGAGGCCATGAGCTTGACCGGACCAAGAAGTTTCGCGATGTCGCCAGGAGCGGCCGGGCCGCGATCGTGATCGACGACGTGGCGGGCACGGACCCGTGGCATCCGCGGGGCATCGAGGTCCGCGGCCGGGGCGAGGCGATCGCGCTGCCGACGCCGCTGATCCGCATCCATCCCGAGCGGATCGTCAGCTGGGGACTCGAGCGCGCGCGGAGCGCGCGGACGGTGGGGCCGTAGACCGTCAACCGCTCCGTCGTGAGGTGAGGCCCGCTCGTACACGTGCGGAGAGCGCTCAAGCGGCTCCGGGGGCGCTGCCGATAGCAGGACCACGTCGTGACGAAACTGCTCTCCGCCCTCATCGGTCAGCTCTGCGCGGCGCGCGGGCGGTACGCGCGCGCCGTGGCCCGCCGCGAGCGCCGGGGACCTGATCTCGGCGGCATCCTCGACCTGTTCGAGGAGCTGGCCTACGCGGGCGAGGTGACCCGCGAGGGCCAGTACGTCCATCACTCCTCCGGGCCCACCTTCGAGCGCTTCCTCGGCGGGCGCCTTCCCCCGGACCGCGATCCCGGGCAGCTGTGGGAGTCGCTGCTGCACCCCGACGACCGGGAGGCGTACGACAGCTTCAACCGCAGGCTGCTGAACGGAGAGGACGCCGAGGTGACGTACCGGCTGCGCGGCCTCGACGGCGCCACGCGCATCCTCTGGGACCGCGCGCGCCCGCGCCGCGGGCCCGACGGCAGCGTGCTCGTGAGGGGCATCATCTCCGACGTCACCCGGCGCCGGGAGGCCGACGCCCGGCTCGCCGAGATGAACGCCCGCTTCACCCGCCTCCTCGACGTCACCGGTGAGCACGTCTACGTCGCGCTCGCCCATCCCGACGGGCGCCTGGAGGAGCTGTTCCAGGGACCGGGCGCCGACCGCCTGATGGGCGGGGCCGAGGCCGACGCCGAGATGGAGAACTGGGACGCCGCCCTGCACCCCGACGACCGCGCCGCCTACCAGGCGTTCAACGCCGCGCTCGCGCGCGGGCGCCCGAGCGACGTCGAATACCGGCTGATCGGCGCCGACGGGGTGACCCGCTGGGTCCACGACCGCGCGGCCACGCGCCGGCACGCCGGTGGCGCGATCGAGATCAGCGGCATCGTGGCCGACGTGACCGAGCGCCGGCGGCTGCGCGCCGAGCTGGCCGAGGCGCATGCCGCGCTGTCACGCGTCGTGGAGGCGATGGACGGGCACCTCTACACGCTCCAGGTCGACGCCGACGGCGTCTTCCGCACCGTCTATCGCGGCCCCAACCGCGCGGCGCTGCTGGGCGGGCCGCCGGCCGGGGGCGCCGAGGACGACCGGGTCTGGGACTCGCTCGTGCACCCCGACGACCGGGTCCAGTGGGAGTCGGCGCTCGCGCGCCTGCCCGACGGGAAGCCGATCGAGCTCGAGTACCGGGTCATCGGGTTGGACGGCCGCGGGCGGACCGTCCACGACTCCGTCCGACCGCGGCGGGATGCGGACGGCACGCTCTTCTACGACGGGGTCACCCGCGACGTCACCGAGCGCCAGCGCCTCGAGGACGAGCTGCATCGTGCGCACAGCGTCGCTGAGCTGCGGGCTCGCACGGACGAGCTGACCGGCGCCTTCAACCGCCGCCACTTCGCCGAGAGCACCGCTGAGGCCCTGGCCGAGGATCCGTCGGGCTGCGCGCTGCTGATGCTCGACGCCGACCACTTCAAGCAGATCAACGACGCCCACGGGCATCTCGTCGGCGACGCCGTCCTGGTGGAGCTGGCCCGCCGGCTCCAGGACGGCCTGAGGCCGACGGATTGCCTGTCGCGCTGGGGTGGCGAGGAGTTCGCCGTGCTGCTGCGCGGCGTCGACTCCGACGAGGAGCTCGATCGCCTCGCGCAGCGCCTCTGCGACGGGGTCGGCCGCACCCCGGTCAGCGCGCCGGGCGCCAGCCTGAGGCTCAGCGTCTCGATCGGTGCCGTGCGCGCGGCCGGTCGGCACCACACGCTGGACTCGCTGGTGGAGGCGGCCGACCGCTGCCTCTACGTCGCCAAGCGCGAGGGTCGCGACCGCGTCTCGCTCGTCCCCCACCGCCCGGACGGCGGACCCGCGCGAGCCGGGGGGCGGGCCGTGCCGACCGGATTGCCTGCACGCTGAGCCGGGGTAGAGGCCGCGCATGGCCTCCTACGGCGACTGCCAGACCGCCGAGATCGATGCGACCCCGCAGCAGTGCTTCGACCTGCTCACCGACTACGAGCGGCTCCCCGAGTGGCAGGGCGCGGTCCGGTCTGCGTCGATCCTCGAGCGCGACGAGCAGGGGCGCGGCGCGGTCGTCGAGTACGAGGTCGACGCGCGCGTGAAGACCGTCCGCTACCGGCTGCGACAGGTCTACGACGAGCCGGCGCGTCTCGCCAGCGAGTACCTGGGCGGAGACTTCCGCGACTTCTCAGGCGAGTGGCGGTTCGTGGCGCTCGGCGGCGGGCGGACCCGGGCCGAGCTCGACCTTCAGATCGATCCCGGCCGCCTCGTGCCGGCGCCCGTCCGCAGCCTGATCGCCGATGCCGTCATGCGGCGCGCGCTGCGCGACCTCAAGACACACGTCGAGTCTGCCTGAGGCGCTCGGCGACGACCTCGGCGGACGGGAGGGCCGCGGGCGCGTCCACCTGCCCCGGGTCGGCGACCGCTGGGGCGACCCGGAGCTGCTCGGCGGCAGCCACGGCATCGGCGCGTGAGTGGACGCCGAGCTTGCGCATGATGTTCTTCACGTGCGAGCGCACGGTCTCGGTCGAGAGGAAGAGCGCTTCGGCGATGTCATCGGTGGAGTGGCCGAGCGCGAGCAGGTCGACGACCTGCCACTCGCGGCTGGTCAGCGGGCTGTCGATCGGCCGCAGGCCGGAGGTGTCCCGCGCCGCCGAGCGGAACGCCTCGATGACGCGGCGCGTCATCGTGCGGGAGATCGCCGCCTCGCCCGCGTGGACCGCGGCCAGCGTGCGCGGCAGCACGTCGACGTCGGCCTCCTTCGAGATGAACCCGGCGGCGCCGGCCTGGAGCGCCAGCAGCCCGTACTCGGTCTCGGCCGCGCCGCTGAGGATCACGACGAGCTGCTGCGGGAGGTTCTTGAGGATGCGGCGCGTCGCGAGGATGCCGTCCACGCGCGGCATGACGACGTCCATGACGATGACGTCGGGCTGGTAGTGCAGGCCGAGCTCCACTGCCTCCTGGCCGTCCCGCGCCTCGGCCACGATGATCATCCCGGCGGCCCGGAGCGCGGCCGTGATCACCCGCCGGGCCAGCGGGTCGTCATCGGCAACGAGTACTCGCAACGGCTCCTGCTTTGACATTCGTCCCGCCTTCCGTGGCTTCGCGGCGGTCTCAGGACGAGCGCCATCTGTCTACCAACGTGCAATACCCATATCGACACCGACTCGACCCGATCGCATCGCGGCTGGACGGATGTTGCTCGAGTAAGGGTCGCGACGGCGAAACGCGAGGCATTCACCCGATGCGCGGGGGCGGCCTTAGCGCGACCATCCCCTGCATGCAGATCACTGACATCTTCAAGCAGCTGATGGGCCCCCTCCAGGCCGTCCCTACCGCCGCCGACGTCACGCTCCGCCACGCACGGCACGAGGACGCGCAGGCACTCACCGAGCTCGCGCAGCTGGACTCGAGCCGCACGCCAGGCGGCGCGGTCATCGTCGCCGAGGTGGCCGGCGAGCTGTGGGCCGCGGTCTCCCTCGACGACGGCCATGCGGTCGCCAATCCCTTCCGCCCCTCCGGGGAGCTGTCGTTCCGCCTGCTGGAGCGCGCCCGCGACCTCAACCGCGCCGCGCGCCGCACGCCGGCGCCGCTGCTGGCGGTGCGCCCGCTCGGCGGCACGCGCTAGACCGAGGTCACGGCAGGCCCGCGCGCGGCACGTCGACCGTGGTCCTGAGCAGCACGGCCTCGCGCGCCGCCGCGCGCGCCTCCTCGTGGAAGTCGGGCGCGGCGCATGCGACAAGCGTGCGCCCGTCCTCGCCGCCCAGCCCGCAGGCGAAGACGCCCAGCCCGTCCGGCATCGCGACCTCCTCGACGATCTCGCCCCCGGGGGCGACGCGGCAGACCGCACCCGCGAGCGCGTTCGCCGCCCAGATGTGCCCCTCGGCGTCGAGCGCGCAGCCATCGGGCGCGAAGGTGACGGCGCCGAGCATCGTCTCCGTATCGCCGGGCTCGGGGGCAGGCTGGACCTGGGCCCACACACGTCGATCCCCGAGCGTGCCGTCGGCCTGGATCGTGAAGGCGGTGAAGCGGGCCGCGAAGGTCTCGGCGACGATCAGCCTGTCGTCGTCGGTGATGACCATGCCGTTGGGGAACCACAGGTCCTCGGCCGCTGCGCTCGCGTTCCCGTCGGGGTCGATCCGGACGATGCCGGCCGTCGCGGGCTCGCCCCCGCCCATGAGGTCGAAGCCGAAGTTGCCGGCGTAGGCGCGGCCACGGCGGTCGACGATCATGTCGTTGAGGTGCCCGGTCGTGAAGGCGGAGACGTCAGCGTGGACGCTGACGCTGCCGTCGGCGGCGGCGCGGCGCAGGACGCGGCTGTCCTTCATCGACACGACGAGCAGGTCGCCGTCGGGCAGCCAGCCCAGCCCGGAGGGCTGCGCCTCGACCTCGAGCACCGGCTCCTCGCGGCCGTCGTCGTCGTAGGTGAATACGGTTCGGCGGTAGAAGTCCGAGGCCCACCAGCGGCCGTCATGCCAGCGCGGGCACTCGAAGTAGTTGCCGCCTTCGAACAGCGGCGTCAGCGTCCGGGTGTTCGTCATCGTCTGCTCCTTCAGGCCGCGACGGCCGGCTTGGCGGTGTCCATGAACACTTCGAGCTCGCGCCGGATGTCGGGCCCGCAGGGCTGGAAGACGATCTCGGTCACGCCCTGCCCGGCGAGGCCCGCGAGCCGCTCACGGACCTGATCGGCCGTCCCGCTGATCGTCACGTCGTCCAGGATCCGGTGGCCGCCGGCGTCCCAGGCCGCCTGGTCGGCTTCGTTGAGGCCGACGCAATGCTGGTCGTGGACGGCGAGGTGCCGCTCCTCCGGCGCGCTGCGCTCGACGGTCGCCTTCCACTCGGCGCCCCCCGGCAGATCCTCGAGCGGCGAGCCGAACTCGTAGGCCCCGTGGTAGGCGAGCGCCCAGCCCGGGCCACCCGCCGCGCGCACGCGATCGGAGTCCGGCGGCTCGCCCTCGTCGCGCACCGTGCCCCAGAACAGGTAGGACACCCACGCGAACTCCTTCGCGAACTCGGGGAGTGAGAGCGTCACGTAGAGGCCGTCGGCCAGCTCGCGCGCGACCGCGGCGCCCTTGGGGCCCAGGGCGCCGATGACGATCGGCACGTCCACCGGGCGCGGCGCTCCGTGGCCGGGCGGGTGC
>JBKPNJ010000045.1:0-11848 GCA_046732575.1 Actinomycetota bacterium | reverse complement strand
GCCCGCGACGGTCGTGCCGGCCTCGCCGCCCAGCCGCTGCATGCGTGCCTGCGTGGCCGGCTCGGCGAGATCCGCCGGGTCCGCGGGATGCGGGGCCGGCATGGAGCGCGCGGCAACGCGCCCCGCACAGGCCGCGGCGAGCACTGTGTAGGCCTCGCCCCCCATCAGCTCGCGCAGCTCCGGCTCGTAGGAGACATACACCGGATCAGCTGCCACGTGGGCCTCGGCACTTCCGGTGCAGTACCAGTCGAGGTCGTGGCCGCCGGAACCCCAGCCGCGGCGGTCGTACTCGGCGATCGTGACCTCGGAGTACGTGGACCCGTCGGGCCGCTCCACGTCCCGGAAAGACCGGCGCACCGGCAGCTGCCAGCAGACATCGGGCTTGGTCTCCAGCGGGTGGCGGTCGTTGCGCAGCGCCCAGCCGTGCAAAGCGCACCCCGCGCCGCCGACGAACCCCGGTCTGTTCAGAAAGATGCACGCACCCTTGAACACCCGCGTCTTCGTCTCACCCTCGTCGTCCTGCTCCGTCCAGCCGTTGTTGCGGCCCTCGGCGCGGAACTGCCAGTCCTCCCGGCCGAGCCGCTTGACGTACTTCTTCACCCGTGCGAGGTCGGCCTTGTCGGCGAAGTGCGCGCCGAGCGTGCAGCATCCGTCATCGGGACGGTCGGCGTAGATGCCCTTGCAGCCGGCACCGAAGATGCAGGCCCACCGCGACGTCAGCCAGGTCAGGTCGCAGCGGTAGACCTGGGTGGCGTCGGCCGGGTCGGTGAACTCGAACCATGCGCGCGGGAAGTCGAGGTCAACCTCTGGCATCCGCCAACCCTACGCCGCCGCGACTCCCCCGCCAGTAGCGTGTGCACATGCGTCTGGGTGTGCTGGACATCGGCTCGAACACCGGGCATCTGCTCGTCGTGGACGCCCATCGAGGTGCCGCTCCGTTGCCGGCGTTCTCGGACAAGGCCCCGTTGCGGCTCGCCGAGCACCTCGACAAGCACGGGGCGGTCAACAAGGCTGGTGTGCAAGCCCTCGTCACCTTCGTCGCGACGGCGATCCAGAACGCCGAGGACAAGGGGTGCGAGACGGTGATGGCGTTCGCGACGTCGGCGGTCCGGGACTCCGCGAACGCCGACGACGTCCTCGAACAGGTCCGCTCCAAGACCGGCGTCGAGCTCTCGGTGCTCCCGGGAGGTGACGAGGCTCGGCTGACGTTCCTGGCCGTGCGCCGATGGTTCGGGTGGTCGTCGGGGCGACTGCTCGTCTTCGACATCGGCGGTGGGTCGCTGGAGATCGCCGCCGGCTCGGAGCAGACGCCCGACATCGCGCAGTCGATGCCGCTCGGCGCCGGCCGGCTGACGCGGGAGTGGCTGCCAGACGACCCGCCGGCCGGCCGGAGCGTGAAGGCACTCCGCAAGCACATCCGGGCCGAGATCGCCAGGGAGGCCGGGGCGATCCTCCGCGGTGGCAGTAGCGACCGCTGCGTGGCCACCAGCAAGACGTTCCGGTCGCTGGCGAGGATCTGCGGCGCCGCTCCCTCCACCGACGGGCCGTACGTCCGTCGCACGCTCGCGCACGGCGCGCTCCGGGAGAGGATCCCGCGGTTGGTCGCGATGAGCTCCGAGGAGCGCACCCGGCTTTCCGGCGTCTCGGCCGCCCGTTCCCACCAGCTGGTGGCCGGGGCGCTGGTCGCCGACGGCGTGATGGACATCTTCGACATCCCCGAGCTCGAGATCTGTCCATGGGCGCTGCGGGAGGGCGTCATCCTCGAACAGCTCGACCGGATGGCGTCGATACCCTGACACGGTGACCGATGACACGGCCCCGGCGCCGTCGGCGCAGGACTCGGGCGCCGTGCAGCCGCCGGCACCGAGGATCGCCCTGTCGACCGCCTCGGTCTATCCCGAGTCGACGGCCAGCGCCTTCGAGCTCGCCGGTCGGCTCGGATACGACGCCATCGAGGTCATGGTCGGCATGGACCCCGTCGGCCAGGACATCGAGGCCGTCGGCCGGCTGGCGGAGTACCACCGGCTCCCCGTCTGTGCTGTCCACGCCCCCTGCCTGCTGATCACCCAGCGGGTGTGGGGGGCTGAGCCGTGGGGCAAGCTGAGGATGAGCGCGAGGATGGCACAGGCGCTGAACGCCGACATCGTCGTCGTACATCCGCCGTTTCGCTGGCAGCGCGACTACGCACGAACGTTCGCCGAGGGCATCGGCGAGCTCGAGGATGAGACCGGCGTCAGGTTCGCGATCGAGAACATGTACCCCTGGCGGGCTGCTGGACGGGAGTTCGAGGCCTACTTCCCCGGCTGGAACCCGGTGGGCGAGGACTACACCCACGTGACCCTCGACCTCTCGCACTCGGCTACCGCCGGGTCCGACACGATGTCGATGGCGCGGGACCTCGGTGACCGGCTGACCCACGTACACATGACGGACGGTTCCGGATCGGCCAAGGACGAGCACCTGGTTCCCGGTCGCGGCGGCCAGCCGTGCGCGGAGCTGCTCGAGCACCTGGCGCAGGCCGAGTTTCCCGGCTGGATCGTGCTGGAGATCAACACCCGTCGCTGCGGCAGCCGTGCCGCCCGCGAGCTGGACCTCGCCGAGTCGCTGGCCTACACGCGGTTGCACCTCGCGGCGGCATATGAGCCGTCGTACGTCGTCGACCCCGCCGGCTCGATCGAGCAGCTCAGGCGTGACGAGTAAGCGAGGACCCGGCCGCCGGCCGGGCGGACCGGACACCCGGGGGGAGATCCTGGCCGCCGCGCGTACCGAGTTCGCCGCCCGGGGGTTCGACGGCACGACCATGCGGGCGGTCGCCACCAGCGCCGGCGTCGATGCGGCGCTCGTGCATCACTACTTCGGCGGCAAGGACGACCTCTTCCTTGCTGCACTGGAGATCCCGGTCGATCCACGCGTGGTGATACCCGAGATGCTGCGGCCCGGAATCGACGGGATAGGCGAGCGACTCGTCCGGATGTTCGTGAGCGTGTGGGACGACCCGGAGAGCCGCAAGCCTCTGCTGGCGGTATTCCGCTCGGCGCTGACCAGCGAGGCCGGCGCCGACCTCCTCCGCGGCGGCATGATGCGGATGGTGTTCGAGCAGGTGGCGGAGGGGATCGGCGCGTCCGAGGCACCGATGAGAGCACAGCTCGTCGGCAGTCAGATGACCGGGCTGGTGATCATGCGGTACGTCCTCGCGGTGGAGCCGATAGCGTCGATGCCGCCCGATCAGCTGGTGCGATGGCTGGGGCCCACCGTCCAGCGCTACCTTGTCGGCCCACCGGGGTCTTGACCTTCCGTCCGGGCGACGGCAATAATTCATCACATGGTGAATACATCCGAGTCGGCGATCGCCGTGCGCTCCCTGCGGGTCGTCCGCGGCGGCCGGGTGGTGCTCGACGACGTGGGGTTCATGGTGCCGGCCGGGCAGGTGACGGGGCTGCTGGGCCCGTCCGGTTGCGGCAAGAGCACGCTGATGCGCTCGATCGTCGGGGTGCAGAAGATCGACTCGGGCTCGGTGGAGGTGCTCGGCCGACCCGCTGGGGCCAAGGACCTGCGGCGGCTGGTCGGCTACGTGACGCAGGCGCCGAGCGTCTACGCGGACCTCACCGTGGCCGAGAACCTCCACTTCTTCGCCAGGGTTCTCGGGGCCGCGCCCGACGACGTCGACCGGGTGCTGTCCGCTGTCGATCTCAGCTCCCACGCCGACGCGCTCGTCGACCGGCTGTCGGGAGGTCAGCGGTCCCGGGTCTCGCTCGGCGTCGCGTTGCTCGGTTCACCCCAGGTGCTCGTCCTCGACGAGCCGACAGTGGGGCTGGACCCTGTGCTGCGTCGAGACCTATGGAACCTGTTCCACACCCTCGCCTCCGGCGGCGTGACCGTCCTGGTGTCGAGCCACGTGATGGACGAGGCGCAGCGCTGTCAGCGGCTGCTGCTGATGCGCGAGGGCCTGCTCATCGCCGACGAGTCACCCGACGCCCTGCTGGCTCGTACGAACACCCACGACGTGGAGGCGGCCTTCCTCGACATCGTCACGAAGACGGGAGCCCCGGTATGACGCCCGGAATCACCCTCGCGGTCACCAGCCGGGTCCTCGCCCAGCTCAGGCGCGACCACCGGACGGTTGCGATGCTGCTCGTCGTCCCCTGTCTGCTGCTCACGCTGCTGTGGTGGATGTTCGACGGCGACGACCTGATCTTCAACCGGTTCGGCCCGCCGCTGCTGGCCCTGTTCCCATTCATCGTGATGTTCCTCGTCACCTCGGTCACCACGTTGCGTGAGCGCTCGTCGGGAACGCTCGAGCGGCTGCTGTCGATGCCGATGGGCAAGGCCGACCTGCTTGTCGGCTACGCCCTGGCATTCGGCGCGGTGGCGCTCGTGCAGGCGCTGGTCGCGGTCGGGCTCACCGTCGGACTGCTCGGACTGGACGTGTCCGGGCCGGTCTGGATGCTGGCCGTCGTAGCCGTGCTCGACGCCGTTCTCGGGACCGCGCTCGGGTTGTTCGTCTCCGCGTTCGCGCAGACGGAGTTCCAGGCGGTTCAGTTCATGCCCGCCGTGGTGCTCCCGCAGCTGCTCCTCTGCGGCCTGTTCGTCGCCCGCGATGACCTGCCCAGAGTCCTGAACGCTGTCTCCGATGTGCTGCCGCTGTCCTATGCGGTGGACGCGATGAGCCAGGTGACCGTCAGCGACACCCTCTCCCGGGACCTGGCGGTGGACCTGCTGGTGATCTGCGGCTTCGTGGTGGCAGCGCTCGGATTGGGTGCCGCCACCCTGCGGCGCCGGACCGCGTAGCCTTGCTGGCGCGCGCATCGAACGCCGACGTCGCGCGTCAAGGAGGAACCCGGTGCTGCGACGTACGTTGCTCGGACTCGCAGACAGCGACCGGGCCAGGCGGCTCGTCACATCGATGCCGATCTCGAGCTCGATCGTGTCGCGTTTCGTCCCGGGGGAGTCTCCGCACGATGCGGTGACGGCGACCCGCGGGCTGGTGGACTCGGGACTGCTGGCGACCCTCGACCATCTGGGCGAGGACACCGTCGACCGGGCGCAGGCAGACGTCATAGTGCAGGCGTACCTGACGCTGCTGAACCAGCTGCGGCAGGCCGGTCTGGCCCCGGCCGCGGAGGTCTCGGTCAAGCTGTCGGCGGTCGGGCAGGCGCTGCCCGGCTCGGGGGAGAAGATAGCGCTCGACAATGCGAGGACGATCTGCCAGTCCGCGCGCGAGGCAGGCACGACAGTGACGCTGGACATGGAGGACCACACCACCACCGACTCCACGCTGGCGATCCTCTCCGAGCTCCGTGCCGACTTCCCGGAGACCGGCGCCGTGGTGCAGTCGTATCTGCACCGGACGGAGGCGGACTGCCGCGACCTCGCGTACGAGGGCTCCCGGGTCCGGCTCTGCAAGGGGGCGTACAACGAGCCGGAGAGCGTCGCGTTCCAGAGCAGGGATGAGGTCGACCGTTCCTATGTGCGCTGCCTGAAGGTGCTGATGAGCGGCGCGGGATATCCCATGGTCGCCTCCCACGACCCCCGGCTGATCAGCATCGCCGGAGCGCTTGCAACCCGCAACGAAAGGGCCAAGGGAAGCTACGAGTTCCAGATGCTGTACGGCATCCGTCCCGAGGAGCAGCGCCGGCTGGCCGGTACCGGCGAGAAGATGCGCGTCTACATCCCGTACGGCGACCAGTGGTACGGCTACCTGATGCGCCGCCTGGCCGAGCGTCCGGCCAACGTCACGTTCTTCCTCCGCTCTCTGGTGACGAAGTCCTGATGGCCATCAGCGCAGAAGCGGGTCCGCTCCGGTGACCGTTGCGATCCTGGGAGCCGGAGTGATGGGGGAGACCCTCGTCTCCGGCCTGCTGCGGGCCGGACACCGACCCGGGGACCTGCTGCTCGCCGAACGCCGCGCCGAGCGCGCCGTCGAGCTCAACGAACGCTACGGCGTCGACGTGGTGAGCAACCTCGAGGCCGCCGGCAGGGCCGAGACGCTCATCCTGGTCGTCAAGCCGCAGGACATGGGTGACCTGCTCGACGAGATCGCGCCCAAGGTTCGCGTCGAGCAGCTGGTCGTCTCACTCGCGGCGGGCATCACGACCGCGTTCATCGAGGCGCGACTCGGCGACGGCGTTCCCGTGGTCCGCGTGATGCCCAACACGCCGGCACTCGTCGACGAGGGGATGGCCGCGATCTCACCGGGCTCGCACTGCGGCGAGCGACACCTGGTCGAGGCCGAGGAGCTGCTGACCGCCACCGGGCGGGTGCTCCGGGTGCCGGAGAAACAACAGGACGCGGTGACGGCGATCTCCGGCTCGGGTCCTGCCTACCTGTTCTTCGTGGTGGAGGCGATGATCGAGGCGGGAGTGCACCTGGGTCTGCCGCGCTCGACCGCTTCGGAGCTCGTGGTCCAGACCGTCGTCGGTTCGGCCAAGCTGCTGCGCGAGACCGGCGAGCATCCGGTCGTTCTGCGGGAGAGAGTGACGTCGCCGGGCGGCACCACCGCCGCCGCGCTCCGCAAGCTCGAGGACCACAAGGTGCGCGCCGCGTTCCTGACCGCCCTGGAGGCGGCCCGAGACCGCTCCCGGGCCCTCGCCGCCGGTCAGGGAGAGTGACCGCCGACCGTCAGGCCAGCCCGATCGCCCTCCGGGCTCGATCGACGGTCTGTGCGGCCCTGCCGGTCGCTTCGATGGCGCCGTCGCGGAGCACACCCTCGACATAGGGCGCATCGGCCAACAGCTCCGCGTGGCGGCGCTGAACGGGTTCGAGCGTCGCGACCACGGCGTCGGCTGTATCGCGCTTGAGCCGCCCGTACGACGAGTAGGCGCCCGCGAGCTCGCCCGGCTGCCCGCCGGTGCACGCGGCGAGGATGTCCAGCAGGTTCGAGACACCCGGCGAAGCCACCGGGTCGAAGCGCACGAACGCCTCGGAATCGGTCGTCGCCCGGGTGACCTTGCGGCGGATGAGCTCGGGCGGATCCAGCATCCGGATGACGCCCGCAGCATTCTCGGGTGCGGACTTGCTCATCTTCGTGGTCGGGGTGACGAGATCTGCGACCCGGGCGGCGGTTGGCGCGGGAGCCAGGCCCGGCACGACGAACGTGTCGCCGTACAACCGGTTGAATCGCGTCGCGAGGTCGCGAGCGAGCTCGACATGCTGCCCCTGGTCGGCACCCACCGGCACCGAGTCGGTGTCGTACAGGAGGATGTCGGCGGCCATCAGACACGGGTAGGTGAACAGACTGGCTCTGGTCCGGGGGAGTCCACCCTTCTCCTTGAACTGGATCATCCTGCCCAGCTCGCCGACATAGGCCGTGCACTCCAGCAGGTACGCGAGCTCGACATGTTGGGTGACGTGGGACTGGACGAACACCGTTGAGTGACCAGGATCGACGCCGCTGGCCAGGAACAGCCGGGCGGTCTCGGCGGTGAGCACACGCAGCCGTTCGGGTTCGTGGCTGGAGGTGAGCGCGTGCAGGTCGGCGACGAAGAAAGTCGGCGGGTGATCGACCGGGGTGATGGGAGCAGCCGAGATCTCGGCGAAGCGCCGCAGCGCCCCCAGGTAGTTGCCCAGCGTCAGCCGCCCGCTGGGGGTGATGCCGCTGAGGATGCGTTGTTGCATGGTCAGTCCCTGGGCTGTCGTGGAGACCGCCGCAGACCCCCGGAAAGCACAACGGCCGCCGGAAGGTCCAGGCGGCCGTACGTGAACGTGGCGCAGTGCCGCCTACCAGGCGGGCCACCACTGCTCGGCGTGCATCCGCGCAGAGTACCTGCCCAGGGGGGCCGGCTCAACCAGTGCCGCCGCCGGGGCGGCAGTATCGTCGCCCCATGACGGGCCGGGCCTGCGTGGTTTTCGACCAGGGCCTGACCGAGTACGACTTCGGCCCGGCGCACCCGATGTCGCCGGTGCGGGTCGACCTCACGATGCGCCTCGCCCGGGATCTCGACGTCGTCGGTGGAGTGGGCCTGAAGGTGCTGCCGGCCCCGATCGCCGATGACGATGAGATCACCACAGTCCACGACACCGCCTACGTCGAGGCGGTGCACAAGATCAGGTCGCTGACCGACATGGACCTCGAGCATGGGCTCGGCACCGGTGACAACCCCACGTTCGCCGGTATGCACACAGCGTCTGCGCACGTCGTCGGTGCCTCGTTGGAGGCGGCCCGTCAGGTCTGGAGCGGCGCGATGACTCACGCCGCGAACATCGCCGGCGGTCTGCACCACGCGATGCCGGGGCAGGCTAGCGGCTTCTGCGTCTACAACGACGTCGCGATAGCGATCGCCTGGCTGCTGGAGAACGGTGCCCGGCGGGTCGCCTACGTCGACGTCGACGTGCACCACGGGGACGGGGTCCAGCACGTCTTCTACGACGATCCGAGGGTGCTCACAGTCAGCCTGCACGAGTCACCGGAGACCCTGTTCCCAGGCACCGGCTACGCCCACGAGACCGGAGGACGCGAGGCCCCCGGCGCGGCGGTGAACGTCGCGTTGCCGGCCGGGACCGCGGACGCCGGTTGGCTGCGCGCGTTCCATGCGGTAGTGCCACCGCTGGTCCGTGAGTTCGCCCCGGACATCCTGGTGAGCCAGCAGGGCTGCGACAGCCACATCGAGGATCCGCTCGCGCACCTGATGCTCACCGTGGATGGCCAGCGTGCCGCGTACCTCGCGCTGCACGAGCTCGCTCACGAGCTCTGTGAGGGGAGGTGGGTGGTCACCGGTGGCGGCGGCTACGCGATCACCGACGTCGTGCCGCGAGCGTGGACCCATCTGCTGGCCGTCGTCGCCGGCCGGCCGCTGGACCCCGCGACCAGCACCTCGGCGCAGTGGCGCGACCACGTCGTGACGCGACTGGCTCGGCAGGCCCCGCACCGGATGACAGACGGCGTGGTCCCGACGTTCCGGAGCTGGTCGCAGGGATATGACCCGGGCAGCTGGCTCGACCGGTCGATCCAGGCCACGCGCGAGGCGGTGTTCCCGCTGAACGGCCTGGACCCGATGCCCTGACCGCGCCCGCCGAGTCGGTGAGACGTGCGCTCCCCTCACACGGCATGACACAGGGCCACAGGATGCTCACCCGATCACCTCTTCCCCATCAGCCACATCAGGCACTACGCTTACTCGACGCGAGGGAATCGACTCCGGTGGGAAGCTGGGGCGCGCCCGCGCTGAAAGCGTGGTGCGACATGACCGCAAACCGGTCCGCAGCAGCAGGGGACCAGCCGATCTCTGACATCCGCTTCCTGACGGTGGCTGAAGTCGCCGCCGTGATGCGGGTGTCCAACATGACCGTCTACCGGCTGGTCCACTCAGGTGAGCTTCCCGCCGCTCGGGTGGGACGGTCCTTCCGGGTCCCCGAGACCGCGGTGAACGAGTACCTCCGCAAGTCGTACTTCCAGGCCGGGTAGCCGCTGGGCTCGAGTCGTCGGGACGGCCGGGCCGCCCATCTGCCCGCCCACCCGTGCGGCCGCCGGTGCCACCCGCGACCGGTACCCTTGGCTGCTGAGCTGCGAGTAGCGCGCGGCCATCAGGCGCGGCGCCCCGATGCCGCAAGACAACCCCTTGGAAGGGGAACCGTGGGTTCAGTCATCAAGAAGCGCCGAAAGCGGATGGCCAAGAAGAAGCACCGCAAGCTGTTGAAGAAGACGCGCATTCAGCGTCGCCGTCAAGGCAAGTAGCCCGGCCCAAGACTCTGATGGGCCGCGTCGTCCTCGTCACCGGGGTATCACGGGAACTCGGAGGCCGGCTCGCGTCGCTGCTGACGGCCGAGCCCGGGGTGGACCGGGTCATCGGCGTCGACGTCGCCCCGCCACGCCAGGCGCTCGACCCCGTGGTGTTCGTGCGGGCGGATATCCGGAGCCCGGTGGTCGCCAAGGTCATTGCCGACCAGGGGGTCGACACGGTCGTGCACATGGGTGTGATCGACGCTCCGCACGGCGCAGGCGGACGCGCGGCCATGAAGGAGATCAACGTGATCGGCACGATGCAGCTGATCGCGGCCTGCCAACAGGCGCCCACGCTGCGATCGCTGGTCGTGAAGTCGTCGAGCGCGGTCTACGGCGCGTCTCCGCAGGACCCGGCGATGTTCTCCGAGGAGATGGAGCCGAGACACGTCCCACGGTCCGGGTACGGAAAGGACTCCGTCGAGGTGGAGGGCTACGCGCGCGGGTTCGCCCGTCGGCGGCCCGGAGTCCGGGTTGTGCTGCTGCGCTGTGCCAGCGTGGTCAGCCCCCGCGTCGACACCCCTCTCACCCGGTATCTCTCGCTGCCGGTCGTGCCCACCGTCCTCGGCTTCGACCCGCGGCTGCAGTTCTGCCACGAGGACGATGCCCTCGCGGCGCTGAGGCAGGCCACCCTGTCCGACGCCGAGGGCACCATCAACGTCGCCGGAGACGGGATTCTCATGCTCTCGCAGGCGTTGCGCCGGATGGGGCGCCCGGCGGTGCCGGTGCCGGCACCGGCCGTGGGCACGGTCGCCGCGTTGCTGAGAAGGACCGGCGTCCTCGACTTCTCCGCCGAGCAGGTGTCGCTGCTGACATACGGAAGAGGCATGGACACCTCGAGGATGCGGGACACCCTCGCGTTCACCCCTGCCTACACCACCGCACAGGCCTTTGACGACTTCGCCGGGAGTGCCGCAGAGGGAGTGCTGCACGCCGGGCGAGTGATGGCGGTCGAGCACCGTGTCCACTCACTGTTGACCGGTCGGAGGTAGGCCGTGCTCGACCGAGTCGCGCAGGCGCCATCCGTGCCGGAGCCGGACCGGGACGACCGTTGGGCAGCCGTCCTGGCCGAGGTGCTGGCGTTCGCCCGCCGCCGGCTCACCGGCGACTACGAGGTGGACGAGTTCGGCTTCGACCCCGAGGTGTGCGACCGCGTGGTCCTCCCGGCGCTGCGCCCGCTGGCTCACCACTGGTTCAGGGTCGAGGTGCGCGGGTCCGGTCACATCCCCCCGTCCGGCGGCGCCCTCGTCGTGGCGAACCACTCCGGCACGATTCCGCTGGATGCTCTCATCACCGGGCTCGTGGTTCACGACGAGACCGGGCGGCGGTTGCGGATGCTCGGTGCGGATCTCGTCTTCAGCCTCCCGTTCATCGCGGAGCTCGCGCGCAAGAGCGGGGTCACCACCGCCTGCACCGAGGACGCCGAGCGGATGCTTGCCGAGGGTGATCTGGTCGGGGTCTGGCCCGAGGGATTCAAGGGCATCGGCAAACGATTCAGCGAACGCTACAAGCTCCAGCGGTTCGGCCGCGGGGGGTTCGTCACCGCCGCCCTGCGCACCGGCGTGCCCATCGTTCCGTGTTCGATAGTGGGCGCGGAGGAGATCTACCCGATGATCGCCGACATCCCGGTGCTGGCACGACTGCTGGGGCTGCCGTACGTCCCCGTCACGCCGTTGTTTCCCTGGCTCGGTCCGCTCGGGCTGGTACCACTCCCGTCGAAGTGGCTGATCGAGTTCGGCGAGCCGATCAGCACCGACAGCTACCCCGATGGCGCCGCTGAGGACCCGATGCTCGTCTTCAACCTCACCGACCAGGTGCGGGAAACGATCCAGCAGACGCTGTTCACTCTGTTGGCCGAGCGTCCCGGCGTCTTCGGCTAACGACCACGCCTCCGAGCCCGGGCGGGGGGCTGCTCGCTACGGCGTGACGCTCGGCGTCGACGGTGGCGGTGGTGAGGTCGGGGGGGCCGACGAGGCAGCGCCGGCCGACGCGCTCGGGATGGATATCGACGACGGTGTGGGAGAGGCGAACAGCGGCTGGGACTCCGTGGGCGGCGATGCCGTCGGGACGGAGCTGGCCGGGGGACTGGTGAGAGGGGCGGAGGACGGCTCGGTCGGTTCGATGGTCGTGGTG
>JBKPNJ010000044.1:0-6425 GCA_046732575.1 Actinomycetota bacterium | reverse complement strand
TCGGATCGACCCAGTACCCGGAGACCAGAAGGTTCCTCGACGCGGTGTTGTGAGGCTCAGCCCGCCGCGGCCCGGTCGCGCAGAATCTGCTGGCTGGCCAGCTTGCCGGGGGCACCCATCACGCAGCCACCCGGGTGGGTTCCGGAGCCGCACTGGTAGTAGCCGTCGATCGGTGTGCGGTACTGGCTCCAGCCGGGAGCCGGACGGAAGAAGTACATCTGCGGGGCGAAGAACTCGCCGGCGAAGATGTTGCCCTCGCTGAGCCCGACGACGCGCTCGATGTCGAGCGGCGTGACGATCTCACGGTGGACCACCAGGTCACCGAACCCGGGAAAGAAGGACTCGAGGGTCGCCTGGACCGTGTCCGCGAACTTGTCCCGCTCGGAGTCCCAGTCGCTGCCCTTGAGGTGGTAGGGCGCGTACTGGACGAAGCAGGACATCACGTGCTTGCCCGGAGGCGCCATGTCGGGGTCCACCACCGACTGGATCGCGCAGTCGATGTAGGGACGCTGGCTGTACCAGCCGTACTTCGCGTCGTCGAACGCCCGCTCGAGGTACTCCATCGACGGGCCGATGTTGGTGAACCCGCGGTACTGGTCCGACCGGTCGCCGAGCGCGGGGTATCGAGGCAGGCCGTCCAGTGCGAAGTTGACCTTCGCCGACGTGCCCTGGAACTTCATCCGGGTGATGTTCTCCACCAGCTCGCTCGGCAGCTCCCGTGGCTCCACCAGCTCGAGGAACGTCCGGCGGGGGTCGAGGGCGCTCACGACGATGTTGGCGCTGAGCTCGGTGCCGTCCGCCAGCGCCACCCCTACTGCCTTCCCGTCTCGGGTCATGACCGTGTCGACGGGTGACTCGAGCATGATCTCCGCACCGTATGCCTGGGCGGCGCGGGCGAGCACTTGCGTGAAACCACCGTTGCCGCCCTTGTGGAACGCCCATGAGCCGAAGTGGCCGTCGTGCTCGCCGAGGGAGTGGTACAGCAGGACCAGCCCCGACCCCTGCGACATCGGTCCGACCTTGGTGCCGATGATCCCTGACGACGCGATGTAGCCCTTGACGATGTCGCTCTCGAAGTAGTCGTCGAGGAAGTCCGCGGCGCTGCCGGTGAGGAGACGAACCAGGTCGTGCATGACCTTGGGCTCCACTCCGCCCAGGTGTGAGACCAGCTCGCCGATGGCGTCGAGATCCTCCGGCGATTTGCCGAAGATGTTGGGTGGGACCTTGTCGAGCAGTGGTTTGACGACCTGGCAGACACGTTCCATGTCGTGCTCGTAGCGGTCCATCGCGTCGGCGTCGTGCGGCGAGTGCCGCCGGATCTCGGAGATGTTCTCGTCCCGGTCCTGGCCCAGCAGCAGGTAGTCGCCGTTCTCCATCGGGGCGAACGACGACGGCATCAGGATCGGCAGGAAGCCGTGCTTGACCAGTTCGAGCTCATGGATGATGTCGGGGCGCAGCAGGCTGAGCGCATAGGAGAACGTCGTGAAGTGGAAGCCAGGGATGAGCTCCTCGGTGATCGCGGCCCCTCCGACGAGATGCCGTCGCTCGAGAATGAGGGTCTTGAGGCCGGCTTTCGCCAGGTAGGCACCGTTGACCAGCCCGTTGTGGCCTCCGCCGACGATGATCGCGTCGTAGCTCTTGCTCGTGTTCGCCATGGTCACGCCGTCTTCCGCTGGGGGTTGAACAAGGGCAGTCGGGCAACGTCTGCACCGACTGTGCGGTACTCGTGGTTGATCGTCAGCTCGAGATTGACGCGGGTTCCGATCGCCGCGTGGTCCGGGCGCACCCGGGCCATCGCGATGTGGCGCTGCAGGACCGGCGAGTACATCAGGCTCGTGGCGTACCCGATGCGCTCGCCCCGGTCGTCGTACAGCATCGACTCGTAGTCCAACGGCGTCTCGTCCTTGGGTGGGATGAGGCCGGCCCGGTTGTACAGCCGGTCGTAGTCCTGCCAGTCGACCATCAGCCCGACGCTTGACCAGCGTGACGACTTGTCGGCGATCTCACGGCGGATGGCCGAGCGGCCGATGAACGGACGGTCGTCCGCGTCGATCCCGCGCAGCATCCAGCCGAACCCCAGCTCGCGTGGGGTGACGCGCTCGTGGTCGGTGTAGGCGAACCGGCTGGAGGAGAACTCGACGTTGATGAGGACGAGGCCGGCCTCGATCCTGGTCATCAGCAACGCCTGCTCGCCGAACGGCCGGAACCCGTACCCGTCGCCTGCCTCGATCACGGCATCGAGCACGGCCGAAGCCTCGTCGGCACCCACCCGGACCTCGAACCCGAGATCACCGGTGTAGCCGGTGCGCGAGATCGTCACCGGCGACGGCCCGATCTTCGCCTCCGCGTGTTCGAAGTAGGCGAGCCGCTCGACCTCGGGCGCGAGCTTGGAAAGGATCTCCCGGGAACGCGGACCCTGCACCGCGAGCATGCCGTAGGCGTCGCTGACATCCTCGACCTGAACGTCGAGACGACCGATCAGGTCGCTGAGATAACCGAGGTTCGGCTCCGCCGCGGTGAGGAGGAACTCGTTGTCGGAGTGACGGAACAGCACGCCGTCCTCGAGCACGAAGCCGCGGTCGTCGCACCACACGGTGTACTGAGCCCGGCCGGGACGGCAGGTCCTGATGTCCCGCGTCATGACGCCGGCAAGGAAGCGTTCGGCGTCCGAGCCGCGGATCCAGTACTTGAACAACGGTGAGGTGTCGAAGAACCCGGCGCTGTTGCGCACCGCGAAGTACTCGTGCTTGGCAGACATGTCGTACTTCTGCGCCGAGAGGTAGCCCGACCAGTGCGTCCAGAGCCCGGTCGTGTTCAGCTCACTGAGCCGCGAGTGGAAGGGCGTGGTCCTGATCATCTGGGGATGCTCCTTCGGGCTGATGGCGACGGCCGGCCGTACAGCCACCGTAGAGGGTTGTTGGACAATTGCGCAACAACATCTAGCATCGGATGCCATGGCCCGGATGCCGCCCGACGAGCGGCGCAGCGCGATAGTGGACGCCGCGGTTGTCGTCATGACCCGCAAGGGCATGGCGGCCACGACGGTGAGGGATGTCGCCGACCAGATGGGCACCTCGAGCGGGCTCATCCACCACTACTTCGACTCGATGGACGACCTGCTCGCGGCAGGGTTCGACCGGGCCGCCAGCCAGGACCTCGACGTGACACGAGCCGCCATGGCACGCGAACACGACCCCGTGGCGCGGGTAACGACATTCTTCGAGACCTATGCCCGGGCCGAGCAGGACTGGGCGTTCCAGCTGTGGCTCGACGCATGGGCCGAGGCGTCACGGCGACCGGCCCTGCAGGAGACCTCGCAGCGGCTCAACGTGGCGTGGCAGCAGCTGCTGGCGCAGACGATCGGCGAGGGGGTTGCGACGGGGGTGATGACCTGCGCCGATCCGGACGCGGCGGCGTGGCGGATCCTCTCACTGCTCGACGGCCTGGCACTGCAGGCGGTTGCGCACCGGGACGCGATCGACCGCGAGGCCGTGATCAGATGGTCGGTCGCCAACGCCGAGACAGAGCTCGGTCTGCCGCGCGGGTCGCTGAGCAGGCGTGGAGGCGTCCCCGAGCCGGCAGTCAGCCCCGCGGGATCTCGAACGTCGGCCAGCGCCGCACGGCATGCCTGAAACTGTGGCTGATCGCGTAGAAGGCGGGCTTGGGGCGCATCAGCCGGCTGAACGGCAGTGGCCGACGGAACTCGAAGTCCTCGGGCGGGTAGTCCTCCTGGAGCGAGGAGACCCGGTCGGACAGACCGAAGCTCATCACCGCCGCGACCGCCGGCTCGTCGAGCGCGACGTCGAGGAAGCGCCGGTAGACGTCGGCCACCATCTGGTCGCGCCTGTCGTGGTTGGCCGGTAGGCCGTCGTCGTTGACGTCCATCTCGGTGATCAGGATCTTGAGCCCCCGGTCGGCCAGCTCGGCCAGGAACGTGCGGTAGGCGTTCTGGTGGAACCGGTCGGCGAACTTGTACGCCAGCAGGTGTGCCTCGATGCCCATTGCGTGAATGGGAACGCCTTGACCGAGCAGCCGGTCGAGAACGCGAAGCGTTGCGGCACGCTTGGCGTCCGCCCGGTCGCCGTACTCGTTGACGGTCTCATAGCCGGTGTCGTTGAGGAGCAGCATCGCGTCTGGGTCCGCCTCCTGGGCTACCCAGAAGGCGTGCGCGACGTATTCCGGGCCGATCGTGTTCCACCACGGCACGTCGGTGCGAAGCCCGCGCTTACCCTCGCCGGGGGCGATGATGATCACCTCGTTACACACGCACCAGACGGCCACCCGGCCGCGGTAGCGCCTGACCACCTGCTCGAGCGTGCCGAACAGCAGGTGCCGTGCCCGCTTCTCGTCGATGCCCCACAGGTCGTCGTCGGTCCAGCCGTCGCCGAAGCCCTCGTCCCAGACCAGGCCGGGCCCGCCGTACACCAGCTGCCCGTAGCGCTCGGCGACGTCGATGATCTTGTCCGCGTAGCTGAAGTCGAGCCGGGCGTGCGGGGTCGGCTTCAGCACGTACCAGAGCAGGTCGTCCTGGGTGAACATCATGGCCGACTCGCGGTTGAGGAGCTGGCGGTACCTGTAGTCGCCCAGCTGCCAGGTGGCCGCCGCGGAGCCGTAGGCGATCCCGCGGCGAGCAGCTGTCCGCCACAACGGTGGCCTCGACGTCTCTGGAATCCGCAGGTCGTCACCGGTCTCGGCGCCGGTGCCGCCGCTGAGCAGAGCGGATGCAGGTGACGCGGCACCGACGAGCCCGGCCGCTGCGGCACCGAGGAGAACCGACCGCCGGGTGAGTGCATGGTCAGGGCTCACTGAGTTCGCTCCTGTTCTCGGCCCGCGGCGAGACGATCCGGGCGACCTCCGCCGGCAGATAGCCAAATCGTTTTCCGATGCACGGGAGCGTACTTCCCGGCGGCGTCGGGGGCAATGGTGTGCGGCGGAACTGGCCGTAGGCTGACCGCGTGCCGGAGATCGTCGACAGCCCGCGCTCGGTGCCGCTGCCCGCCAGAGCGCGGATCGTCGTCGTAGGGGGCGGGGTCGGCGGGGCGAGCGTCGCGTACCACCTGGCGGAGCTGGGTGAGACCGACGTCGTCCTCCTGGAGCGGGACGAGCTCACCAGCGGGTCGACCTTCCACTCGGCCGGGCTGGCAGGTCAGCTCCGTGTCGACCCGACGCTGACCCGGATGAACATGTACTCCGTCGAGCTGTTCCGCCGGTTGCAGGGCACCGAGCACCCTCCCGGGTGGGTGGAGAGCGGTGGCATCAAGCTCGCGTCCTCGCAGCCGCGGATGCAGGAGATCCGCCGCCAGATCAGCTGGGCCCGCACCTTCGACCTGCCCCTGCACGACATCTCCGTTCGCGAGGCACAGGAGATGTTCCCGCTGATGGATCCGGCAGGGGTTGTCGGCGCGGCCTATCTGGAGTCCGACGGACATCTCGATGCCGCCCAGCTCTGCCATTCACTGATCGCCGCCGCGAGAGCCCGCGGCGTCGCGGTCCACATCCACACGCGGGTGCTCGGGATCACGGTCGCCGGGGAACGCGTCACGCAGGTGCGCACCGACCGCGGCGACATCGAGTGCGAGGTCGTCGTCGACTGTGGTGGCATGTTCGCCGCCGAGATCGCCCGGATGGTCGGGGTCAGGGTCCCTGTCGTCCCGTTGTCCCACCAGTACGTCGTCACCGACGCGTTCCTGCCGGCCGGGCAGGCGCCGCTGCCCTCGCTGCGTGATCCCGACCTCCTCGTCTACTACCGACACGAGGTCGATGGCCTGCTGATGGGCGGCTATGAACGCTCGGCGGGACCGTGGACGGCCGACGGCCGGTCGCACGACCGTATCCCGGCCGACTTCAACGGCCGGCTGCTGCCGCCGGACTGGGAGCGGTTCGAGGAGATCGCGCAGAATGCGGCGACCCGGGTGCCGGAGATGGAGAGCGTTGGCATAAGGACGCTCGTGAATGGTCCGGAGGGGTTCACCCCTGACAACGAGTTCTGTCTCGGTGAGACCGATGTCGCCGGGTTCTTCGTGGCCGCCGGGTTCTGCGCCCACGGCATCGCCGGCGCGGGTGGCATCGGAAAGGTCATGGCGGAGTGGATCGTCGGTGGCGAACCCGGCGTCGACTTGTGGCACATGGACATCCGCCGCTTCGGGTCGCACTACCGCTCCCCGGCGTACACCCTGGCTCGTGTCGTCGAGAACTACCAGACCTACTACGACATCCGGTACCCCGGTCACGAGTGGTCGACGGGTCGCCCGCTGCGGCTGTCACCGGCGTACGGGTGGCATCGCGACCATGGAGCAAGCTTCGGTGAGAAGTCGGGCTGGGAGCGGGTGAACTACTACGAGTCGAACACCGCTGCCGGCGACGAGACCCTGCGGCCGCACGGCTGGGCGGCCCGGAACTGGTCGCCCGCCATCGGGGCTGAGCAT
>JBKPNJ010000043.1:0-6879 GCA_046732575.1 Actinomycetota bacterium | reverse complement strand
GATCTCGGCAGCATCCTCGGGGTCTGGGCGCACCCCGATGACGAGGCCTGGCTGTGCGCGGGGTTGATGATGCGCGCAGTCGAGGCGGGCAACCGGGTGGTCTGCGTGACGGCGACGCGCGGTGAGGCTGGCTTCCCGGACGACGACGCCCGCTCGGTGGACGAGCGCAAGGCCATACGTGAGGCCGAGCTCGCTGACTGCCTGCAGCTGCTCGGTGTCGACGAGCACTACAACCTCGGACTTGGAGACGGCCATTGTGCCGAGGTCAGCGACGAGGAGGTGGTGCCCGGACTGGCCGACACGATCGCCGACGTCAGACCGGACACCGTGCTCAGCTTCGGGCCCGACGGCGGAACCGGCCACTCGGACCACATCACCACCTGCCGCTGGACGACCGAGGCGGTCCGGAGAGCCGGAGTGACCCGGACCCGGCTTCTCTATGCGACCAGGACAAGACGCTGGAGCGAGGAGTTCTTCAGTGGGATCGACCCCGCCACGATCCTCATGACCGACGACTTCGAGCCAGAGCAGCTCGACGAAGCGGACCTGGCCGTGTGGTTCAGCTGCGACCAGTCACTTCTGCCACGAAAGGTCGCGGCGATGCGGGCCCAGGCCAGCCAGATCGAGCCGCTGGCCCAAGCCGTGGGTCTCGAGACCTTCAGCCGGCTGGTCAGAGAAGAGTTCTTCCGGTCCCCGACGCCCGAGGACGTCAGCACCATTGAGCGGATGCGACGCCGGACCGTACCGCGGTGACGCCGTCCCGCCGCCGGGCGGCCACCAGAAGCGGCATGGCGGTACGCCTAGACTCGGGGACCTTGGCAGTGTGAACGAGAAGAAGGTCGGCAGGTACGGGCACGGCGATGAGGAGGACTGAGCTGCATGGGGCTGCTGGAGACGATCACCGGGCCACATGACCTCCGGGCGCTCGACGACCAGCAGCTGACCGATCTCGCCGCAGAGATCCGCGGTTTCCTCGTGCAGAAGGTGTCCCGTACCGGTGGGCACCTCGGACCCAACCTCGGAGTCGTCGAGCTGACGATCGCCATCCACCGCGTCTTCGAATCACCGCGCGACGCCATCGTGTTCGACACCGGCCACCAGGCTTACGTACACAAGATCGTGACCGGCCGGGCCGGCGACTTCGACATGCTGCGAATGAAGGACGGACTCTCGGGGTATCCGAGCCGGGCGGAGTCAGCCCACGACCTGATCGAGAACTCGCACGCGTCGACGTCCCTGTCATACGCCGACGGTCTGGCGAAGGCCGCCTGGCTTCGCGGCCAGAACCGCCACGTGGTCGCGGTGGTCGGCGACGGGGCGCTGACGGGCGGTATGTCGTGGGAGGCTCTGAACAACATCGCCGCGGACAAGGACCGGCGCCTGGTCATCGTTGTCAACGACAACGGTCGTTCGTACACGCCGACGGTGGGCGGCCTTGCCAACCACCTGAGCAGCCTGAGGACCGATCCGCGCTACGAGAAGGTGCTCGACCTCGTGCGGTCGAAGCTCAACCGCACGCCCCTGGTGGGATCGGCGGCGTTCGACGTCCTGCACGGCATCAAGAAGGGACTCAAGGACGTCCTGGCGCCACAGGGGCTCTTCGAGGACCTGGGGCTGAAGTACGTCGGACCGGTGGACGGACATGACCGGGTGGCCCTGGAGAGCGCGCTCACCCAGGCGCAGGGCTTCAACGGCCCGGTGATCGTGCACGCCATGACTCGGAAGGGTCACGGCTACCAGTTCGCCGTCGACCACAACGAGGACAACCTCCACTCCCCAGGGGCCTTCGACCCACAGACGGGTCTGGTGATCGCACCCGCCGTCACCTCCTGGACCGACGTGTTCGGTGAGGAGATCGCAGCCATCGGTGGAGAGCGCCGCGACATCGTCGCGATCACCGCGGCGATGACCTATCCCACCGGGCTGCGAACGTTCGCCGAGCGCTTCCCCGAGCGCACCTTCGACGTTGGCATCGCCGAACAGCACGCTGTGACGTCCGCTGCCGGCCTGGCGATGGGCGGCATGCACCCGGTGGTCGCCATCTACTCGACGTTCCTGAGCCGGGCGTTCGACCAGGTCCTGATGGATGTCGGGCTGCACAGCTGTGGGGTGACCTTCGTCCTCGACCGGGCGGGGGTCACCGGCGAGGACGGCGCGAGCCACCACGGCATGTGGGACATGTCGATCCTGCAGGTGGTGCCCGGGCTGAGGATTGCCGCCCCGCGCGACGGGACCAGGCTTCGCGAGCTGCTCCGTGAGGCCGTCGCGGTCGACGACGCTCCCACCGTCGTCCGCTTCGGGCGCGGCAGCGTGGTCGCCGACATGGCAGCAGTGGACCGGGTCGGAGGCGCGGATGTGATGACGCGGTCCGCCGATCGTGACGTCCTCATCGTGGCGGTCGGGCCGATGGTCGCCACCGCGGTCGAGACGGCGCGATCTCTCGCCGGGCAGGGCGTCGGGGCGACTGTGATCGACCCGCGCTGGGTGAAGCCGTTCGACGCCGCGATCGTCGACCTGGCCCGGGACTACGGCCTTGTCGCCAGCATCGAGGACAACACGGTGACCGGCGGGTCCGGCGCGGCCCTGGCCCAGGCGCTGCGCGACGCGGACGTCGAGACCCCCGTCCGCGTCTACGGCATCCCGGCGCGGTTCCTCCCCCACGGCAAACGTGCAGAGATCCTGAAGGAACTGGGTCTGACCGCAGCGGAGCTCTCCCGCGACATCGCCGGGCGCGTCCGTCGCCTCGACGACCTCCACCGTATGGGCCAGCAGATCGCGAAACCCGACCGCCAGACGGGAAGCAGCTCGACGGGATGAGGCGGGGTGATCAGTGCGTGGACGAGGAGGGTCATGCAAGACGCATCAGGCATCGTGCACATCGTTGACGACATCCCGGAGCTCGCCGGGCACAACGGCGATCTGGTGATGTTGCACACACTCGAAGGCTTCCTGGACGCCGGCTCGGCCGCCCGGCTGGTGGCCGCGGCACTCCTCGGCGACCTCGTCGACGACCTCGACGATGCGGCGCCGGCCGGCGGCGAGGCAGGTGCGGCCAGCGGGGGAGCCGCCCGGCATCAGGTCCCCGACGGCCGGGGAGTGGCGAGCTTCGACATCGACCAGCTGTACGACTACCGCGCGCGCCGGCCTCCGCTGCTGTTCATCGAAGACCACTACGAGCACTACCAGGCGCCACGTCTCGTGGTGCGGCTGCAGCGCGACCGCCGCGGCCGGCCCTACCTAGTGCTGACCGGCCCGGAACCGGACATCGCCTGGGAACGGTTCATCGAGGGCGTCCGCGCCGTCATCGACCGGCTCGGGGTGACGCTCACCATCGGACTCGGCGGCGTCCCGATGGCCGTCCCGCACACGCGGCGGATCACCTACACGATGCATTCCACCAGGCCGGAGCTGCTGCCCGAGCACCGGAGCATGTTCAAGGGGCAGCTTCGGATACCCGGCAGCGCCCAGGCCGTGCTGGAGGTGCGCCTGGGGGAGTGGGGCTACGACGCTGCGGGGCTGGTCGCCCACGTCCCTCACTACCTCGCCCAGGTGGACTTCCCGGCCGCCGCCGTCGCACTGGTCAACGGAGTTCGGTCGCTGGCCGAGCTCGACCTCGCCACCGACGGGCTGGAGCGCGCGGCCGAGCAGTCCATGACCCAGATCACGCAGCAGATCGGCGACAACGAGGAGATCGCCGAGGTCGTGCGGGCGCTGGAGGCACAGTACGACGCGTTCGAGCGCGCCGCCGACGCCTCCTTGCTCGCCGAGGGCAGCGACCTGCCGACCGGTGAGGAGCTGGGGGCCGAGTTCGAGCGCTTCCTGGCCGGACTGGACCGGCCCGACGACCGGCCCTGACGCATCCAGACCGCCGCAATTCGCCCCGACGAGGAAGTAACCCGGTGCCGCAGTCGATCGACGAGCTGGTCGCGCTCCTCGACCTCGAGACCATCGACGCCGACCTCTTCCGCGGCCGGCAACCCGACACGCGGCTGCAGCGAGTGTTCGGCGGCCAGGTCGCGGCCCAGGCGCTGGTGGCAGGAAGCCGCACGGTCGACGATGCGCTGGCTGTGCACTCCTTGCATGCCTACTTCATCCATCCCGGCGACACCGGTGTGCCGATCGTCTACGACGTGGAGCGGGTCCGCGACGGCCGGTCGTTCAGCACCCGCCGCATCGTCGCCCGACAGCACGGCCGGTCGATCTTCTATATGTCCGCGTCCTTCCACATCCACGAGGTCGGCCTGGACCATCAGGACACGATGCCCGAGGTCGCCGACCCCGACGCGTGTCCGCAGATGGCCGATCTCTATGCCAAGATCTTCGGGCGGCAGGCCGCTGACTGGGAGCGGGAGTGGGCCGCGGTGGACGTCCGGTATGCGGGAGACTCCCGTCCGGGCGGCGAGCTCCACGACCCGCGGCATCCGGCACAGGCCCGGATCTGGCTCCGCGCTTCCGGCCGGCTCGCAGAGGAGGCGGTCGTGCACGCGAGCGTCTTCACCTATGCCAGCGACCTGACCTTGCTCGGCTCGACCCTGGTGCCGCACCGGCAACACATAGGAGCCCCAGGTCTGCAGACCGCCTCACTTGACCACGCGGTGTGGTTCCACCGACCGTTCCGGAGCGATGACTGGCTCCTGTACGACCAGGTCTCGCCCTCGGCGTCGGGAGCGCGCGGCTTCGCGGTCGGGCGGGTCTTCAGCCGAGACGGCAGACTGGTGGCCTCGGTCGCTCAGGAAGGCTTGATCCGTATCGACTGACCTCGGGTGGCCTGACTAGCGCGACCGCCACAGCGACAGCAGCTCCGCTTCACGCTCGGCGGTGATGCCCCAGTCCTCGCGCAGCGGCGATTCCTGGGTACCGAGCCAGCTGAGCGTGTCGCGCACGGTCTGCTGCAGCGGCCGTGGCGCGAGCCCGGTCGACTGTGCGGCGCTGGGGTCCAGTGCCATCAGGTACTCCGTCTCGCCCTCTGTCCACAGCGGCAACGTCTGGCCGTTCTCACCCTGTTCGGTCAGGAAGCCGGCGTCCGCCCAGACCAGGGACGTCCCGGCGGGGGCGACGGCCTCGGCGGTGGCCTCAAGCAGGTCACCCATGCCGAACGGCGGCGGTGGTGAGACCGCGTGGAAGGCTCCGCCGATGCCCTCCTCGACCAGGCCGATCGTCCAGACGGCCATGTCCCGGGCGTCGATGACCTGCATCGGCGCGGTCTTCGGCCCGGGGCAGAGCACCTCACCGCCACGGGAGATCCGGTCCACCCACCAGGTGAAGCGTCCTGTGTAGTCCCACGGGCCGACGACATAGGTGGGACGAACGATGCTCAGGTCGGCGCCGTACGCCGACTCCGCGGCGCGCTCGCACTCCACCTTGAGACCGCCGTAGGTCGTGTCCGTGACGTCCTCGGTCTCCTTGTCCTCGAGCTCGGCGAGCGCCAGTGAGGACTCGTCGGCGCCCGGCACATCGCACTCGGCGTAGGCCGACACCGACGAGACCAAGACGTGGTGGCCACCCCGGCCGGCAAGCGCCGCCGCGAGCGAGCGGACCTGGCGCGGGACGTACGCACACACATCGATGGTGGCGTCGAAGTCGCGACCCGAAAGCACGTCGAGCTCGCTGTCGCGGTCGGTGACCAGGTGCTCTGCCTGAGGGAACAGTCCGGCGCCGGTCTGGCCCCGGTGCAGGACCGTGGTCTGGTGGCCGCGGGACAGCGCGGCCTCGACCATGGCCCGGCCGACGAAACGCGTCCCGCCGATGAAGAGGATTCGCATGAGCCGAGGCTACGCTGACCGGTGTGACCTCACCTGCCGCCCGCTGGTCGCAGGAGCTGGCGGAGTGGGCGATCGACCCGGAGATCCTCGTCGCGGCGCCGGAGTCGCCATGGGGGTTCCCGCCGGAGATGTTCCGCGCCGACTCGACCCCGGTGGACGGCCCCACGCTGCAACGAGTCCGCGAGATCCTGGCGCCTCGCGGCCGGACGCTGATGGACGTCGGGTCCGGCGGAGGCGCCGCGTCCGTTCCCGCTCTGACCCCGGGCCAGGAAGTGGTTGCGGTGGACGAGTCGGCCGGGATGCTGACCGACTATGTCACCGCGGCGAGTGCAGCCGGAGCGGCCGTACGCACCGTGCTGGGCCGCTGGCCGGACATCGCTGTGGCGGTGGGACCAGCCGACGTGGTGGTCTGCGCCAACGTCGTCTACAACGTTCCGGACATCGAGCCCTTCGTACACGCGCTGCACGGGCACGCTCACCGCCGGGTCGTCGTGGAGCTCACCGAACGCCATCCGATGACGCTGCTCGGCCCGCTGTGGAGTCACTTCCACAGACAGCACCGCCCGGCCGGACCCACCTTCGGTCTCTTCTGTGACGTCCTCGATCGACTCGGGATCGAGCATCGCACCGCGCTCAGCGAGCGGCCGAGCATGTTCCGGACGAGCGATCCGGAGGCGTACGTGGCCTGGACCCGACGCCGGCTTTGCCTGCCCGTCGCCCGGGAACCGGAGGTCCGGGAGGTGCTGGAAGCAGAGCCGCCGCCCCCGACGAGACAGGTCGTCACGGTGTGGTGGGACCGGTAGCGCTCTAGTAACGCAATGTGACATATCGGCTACGCTCAGTTATAGTCGATGTCATGTGGCGCCGTTGAGAAGGACCTCCCCGTTTGCCGCCACCGGCGTGGCGGCGGTGCTGGTGGCGTTCGGCGCGGCCGCCATGGCCAGCACGGCACCCGACTACCAGATGCCCTTCCCGTGTGGTCAGACGTGGAATGCCTCCAGCCGAAGCGACCACAGTCCGAGTCCCAACGCGGTCGACTTCAACCGCACCGACGACATGGGTGACCTGGTAGTGGCTTCCGCGCGCGGCGTCGTCACGACGGTCGAGAACCTCGGCG
>JBKPNJ010000042.1:0-6250 GCA_046732575.1 Actinomycetota bacterium | reverse complement strand
GACGATCGTCGGCAGCGTCAGATGTGTATAAGAGACAGGCTCACGGTCGCGACACAGGACGGGAAGCGGGAGGTGCGCTATCCGGTCTGCGACGACCGGAAGACCCTGTTGTGGTTCGCCAACCAGCGCGCGGTCGAGTATCACCCTGCACTGTTTCGGGGACTTGCTTTCGATGCCCCTACGCATATGGTCATCGACCTCGACCCGCCCACCGGCTCGGATGCTTTCCCGCGCGCAGTCGAGGCCGCACTCCTGGTGCGACAGGCGCTCGGTGACGCCGGCATGTCGGCTTTGGTCAAGAGCAGCGGCGCAAAGGGGGTGCATGTCGTCGTACCGCTGGAGCCGGGTCAGTCAGCGATCGACGTCGCGGCGGCGACCCGCGCAGTCGCTGCGCGGGCGGAGCGGCTCGACCCACAGCTGACGACGACGGCGTTCGTCGTGGAGGAGCGCGGCGGCAAGGTGTTCCTCGACGCGACGCGGGCAGGTGGCGCGACAGTGGTGGCGGCCTACAGTCCGCGGGCGCGGGCGGGTATCCCCGTATCGTTCCCGCTGGCCTGGGACGACCTCGCCGGGGCGGCACCAGCCGACTTCACCATCCTCACCGTGCCACGGCTGCTGGGCGACAGCGACCCATGGAGCAGGTTGATGCCACCACCGCAGGTCCTTGACAGCGGCCTGGTGGAGGAGGGGCACACCATCCCGGTCGCCCGGGTGGCCGCGATGCACGAGGGCAAGCGCCGCGCCCGGGCCCGCCGCGAGGCGGCGGAACGGGACCGCTGACAAGGGCTCTTCGGTCAGGCGACGGCGCCAGCACCTCGGCACCGGCGGCTCAACGCGCATCCGCACCTGACAGCCGGGCGGCCCCGTCACTGTCGTCGAGCAGGCCCTCGGGGGCACGCATGCGCCAGGCATCGGACACCAGCTCCCGCAACCGCTCGACGTCTACCTCCCACAGCCGCACCATCACCAGCGGCGAGCCGCCATATCCCGGCGCGGTGAAGAAGACGTCGGGCTCACCGAGGAGAAGCGCCTGCTTCTCGGCCTCATCCCCGACGAACAACACGGCGACGTCGGTCCGGATGCGTCGCGGCCCACCCGGTACCCGCTCGGGGAACGACCAGACGAACCCCCGGTTCGCGACCCGGAAGTCGAAGCCGTCGCTCTCGATCTCCATCACGTGAGGGAGGGCCAGGGCGACGCGGCGAACGTCCTCCTCGTCAGCCATGGAGCACCTCCTCCTCTCCGTGTCGCCCAGGATGCGCACAGGTTAGTCGCCGACGCGCCCCGGCCCGCTGGGGCCCTCGCGCTGGAGAACGGTGTCCTGCGCAGGTTGTCCGTTCGCTCGAAGCCGAGACCTGGTCGCGGGCTGCTGCGATGGCACCGGCGGCGAGGAGCAGCCGCGCTGGGTCAGGCTGTCTAACCGGCGTCGACATGCTCACGGATTCCCAGGTGCGTTCTGCTCAGCGCTCAGTGACCTCGAGGCCGATCATTTGAGCGACGTACTCTTGACGAGAGCCGCCGTAGGAGTCAGTGCGATGGAAACGCGACCCCCAGTCCCGCCGTTCGGTCGGGAAGACGCCATCAAGAAGGTGCGCGCTGCCGAGGACGGGTGGAACACGCGCGATCCGAACCGGGTGGCGCTCGCCTACAGTGAAGACAGCAGGTGGCGAAACCGGTCCGAGTTCTTCCAAGGCAGGGCGGCCATCGTCGAGTTCCTGACCAGGAAGTGGGCGACGGAGCTCGACTACCGCCTGATCAAGGAGATGTGGGCGTTCGATACCGACCGCATCGCCGTACGGTTCGCGTACGAGTGGCACGACCATCAAGGCTCCTGGTTCCGGTCGTATGGCAACGAGAACTGGCTGTTCGACGAGCGCGGATTGATGTCTCGGCGGCATGCGAGCATCAACGATGTCGCGATCACCGAGGCCACCAGAAAGTTCCGCTGGGCTCTCGACGCGCCCCGGCCGGCTGATCATCCGGGCCTCACCGACCTCGACCTCTGAGTCTGCGCTGGCGCGTTCAGAGGCGCCGGCTACCCGTTCTGGCCGTCCGAGTGCCACAGTCGGAACATGTACGAGCAATCGGGCGGGCTGCGCCTGAGCCTGACCTGCGTCATCGATGCGCCGCGCGAGCGGATCTTCGGCATGCTGACCGAGCCGGAGGAGGTGGCGAAGTGGTGGGGGCCGCGGGGATTCACCATGCCGAGGACGGAGCTCGATCTGCGAGTGGGCGGACGATATCGGTTCTGGATGCAGCCACCTGACGGCGATCTGTTCCACGTGTCGGGGGAGTATCTCGAGATCAGCCGGCCGAGCCGGCTGGCGTACACGTTCCGCTATGACGAACCGGCGCCCGACGACCGGGAGACGGTGGTGACTCTCGTTCTCCGGGTTCCCGCGGGCCTCAGGGGCACCGAGGTCTCCCTGTCCCAGGAGTCGTTCACGACCGAGGAACGACTCGACCTGCATCGCGGCGGCTGGACCGACAGCTTCGCGAGGCTGCGCGAGGTCATCGAGTCCGGCCGGTGCTGACCGCACTGGCTATCCAGAACTACAGGTCGTTGCGGGATGTCGTGGTGCCGCTCGGTCGGCTGACCACTGTGACCGGCGCGAACGGCAGCGGCAAGTCGAGTCTGTATCGGGCACTGCGGTTGCTGGCCGAGGCATCCCGGAACGGGGCGGTGGCGGCGCTCGCTCGTGAAGGTGGCCTGCCGTCGACGCTCTGGGCGGGTCCGGAGTCCATCACTGCGGCGATGCGCGCCGGTGAACATCCTGTGCAGGGGACGCGTCGTCAGGGTCCGGTGACCCTGCGCCTTGGCTTCGCCTCCGACGACTACGGCTACGCCCTCGACCTGGGTCTCCCGATCCCGGGTCCGTCATCGACAGGACAGCGCCCGTCAGCGTTCGACCTTGACCCCGAGATCAAACGGGAGTGCACCTGGGGCGGCCGGCTGGCACGCCCGTCGGCGCTGCTCACCGACCGGCGCGGCGGTGTCGTGCGGATACGGGACGACGGCGGCACCTGGCAGCAGTCGGCGCATCAGCTCCATCCCTTCGACAGCATGCTCAGCGAGCTCAGCGACCCGGAGCGGGCGCCGGAGGTGCTGGCACTGCGCGAACGCATCAGGAGTTGGCGGTTCTACGACCACTTCCGTGCCGATGCCGGCGCTCCAGCACGTGGTGTCCAGATCGGCACACGTACGCCGGTGCTGGGCCATGACGGCGCGGACTTCGCGGCGGCTTGGCAGACGATCGTGGAGATCGGAGACGTGGACGCGTTACACGAGGTCCTCGAGCTCGCGCTCCCCGGCAGCTCGGTCGAGGTGCGCGCGCACGACGGGCTGTTCTCACTGCTCCTGCGCCAGCCGGGAATGCTGCGACCGCTCACCGTGGCTGAGCTGTCCGACGGCACTCTGCGCTTCCTGCTTCTCCTGACGGGGCTACTCTCCCCCCGGCCACCGGAGCTGATGGTCGTCAACGAGCCGGAGACCAGTCTCCATCCTGACCTGCTGGCTGCGCTCGCACGACTTCTCGTCGGGACCGCTGCCCGGACGCAGCTCGTCGTCGTCTCCCACTCGGCCGCACTGCTCGATGCCCTCACCGCCACGGCTGCCGCCACGGGACCACCCGTCACGGTGATCGAGCTGTGCAAGGAGATGGGCCAGACGACGATCGCTGGGCAGGGCCGCTTCGACCGGCCGACGTGGACGTGGCCGACGCGATAGGGCACTTCCACCACCTTGGCACCTCGTCCGTTCAGCTGGTCCAGTCCGCGACGGGCAGCCGCCCCCGCGCGATGAGCTGTGGGCGAGCGTGCCATCTGGTTCCACGACGGCGAGGGCAGCCTGCTCGGGCGGGGCCAGCTGGTGATGGCGGGGCCGCCCGACGCCGGACGCTTCACCAGCCCGGTGCGGTGACCTTGTCGTCCCCGGACCGCGACACTCCAGCTGCTTTGTCCGTCAGCGCAGCGTGATGACGTTTCCGGTGACGAGCCGCGCGGCGTCGGAGGCAAGGTATGCGACGACCTCCGCGACCTCCCCCGGCGTCGCCACGTGGAAGAGTGTGGCGCTCGCGGCGACCGCCCGCCGGACCTCGTCGGTCACCCAGCCGGTGTCGGTCACGGGCGGATGCACCATGTTGGCGGTGATGCCGAGGTCGGCCAGCTCCGCGGCGGCGGACATCGTGTAGCTGGTCTGGGCTGCCTTCGCCGCTCCGTAGGAGACCTCTTGCGGGAAGCCGAGCTCTCCACCGGAGGTCAGGCCGATGATCCGTCCCCACCTCGCTGTCCGTTCCCGGTGGCGCCGAGCGAGCTCGCCGATCATCAGTGCAGGCGCCATGGCGTCGACGGCGAACTGTCGCCGCCAGGTCCCGGGGGTGACGGGCGGCAGCGCGCGACCGAAGCGGTCGCGGTCTTGCGGTGCGAAGCTGTCCTGGACCCAACCGGTGGCGTTGTTGACCAGGATGTCTACGGCGCCAAGCCGCTCCTCAGCCGCGTCGAAGAGGCGTCTCGGGGCCTGCGGATCACCGAGGTCCGCCTCGAGTGCGATCGATGTGCCACCGCCGGCGGTGATCGCGTCGACCACGTGCTGGGCGGATCGACTCCGGTGGTGCTGGTAGGCGGTAGGTGTCGCAGGATCCGGAGGGTCGTCGAGACGCAGGTACGTACACAACACCTTTGCTCCTCGGCTCGCGAGGGCCCTGGCAACCGCCGCGCCGATCCCGTGGTTCGCCCCGGTCACGATCGCGACCCGTTCCCCGTTCAACCTCATGCGTCATCGTTTCACGCCTCGCGGCGCCCGACCCGTCGCAGCGGGTCAGGGAACGACGATGGTCATTCCGGTACCTGACTGCTGACCGGCCGCCGCGAGCGCCGCGGGAACCTGTGCGAGGGAGATGCGACGGCCGATCAGGCGCTGCGGCTGCAGCGTGCCGTCAGCGACCTCGGCGAGCAGCTCGGGGTACGCATGGGCCGCCATCCCGTGGCTGCCGAACAGCTCGAGCTCCGCCGCGATCACGCGGTCCATGGGTACCGATGACATCCGGGCCTCGCCCAGCATCAGACCGACCTGAACGTGGCGACCGCGTGGCCGCAGACTCAGGATCGAGTTCTGGCAGGTGGCAACGCTGCCGAGCGCGTCGACCGATATCCGAGCGCCGCCGCCGGTCAGTTCGTGCACCGCCGGTATCACGTCGGTGTCGGTCGCGTCGAGCAGTGCTTCGGCGCCGACGGCACGGGCCAGGCCAAGTGCCGCCGGCGAGACATCCACCGCGATCACTCGCGCGCCGCGCGCCGCGGCCACCATCACCGCCGACAGGCCGACGCCGCCACAGCCGTGGATGACGACCCAGTCGTCCTTCGCGACCTGCCCGTGATGCACCACCGCCCGGTACGCGGTACCGAACCGGCAGCCCAGACTCGCCGCGGTCTCGAGGTCGATGGCATCCGGCACGCGCACCAGATTGAGGTCCGCGCGGTCGATCGCGACGCGCTCGGCGAAGGACCCCCAGTGGGTGAACCCGGGCTGGAACTGGAACTCACAGACCTGCTGCTCTCCACGACGGCAGCTGGCACACCTGCCGCACGCACAGACGAACGGGACTGTGACGCGCGCACCCGGCCGCCACTGCCGTACCTCGGAGCCGATCTCGGATACGACGCCGGCGAGCTCGTGCCCCGGCACGTGCGGCGGTGTCACATCGGGATCGTGGCCCATCCAGGCATGCCAGTCGCTGCGGCACAGCCCGCTCGCTGCGACCTCGATCACTACGCCCGCGTCCGGACACGTGGGGTCGTCGACGGTGACGAGCTCCGGCAGCTCCTGGAAGGCGCTGTAGCGCACCGCGCGCATGCTCCGAGCACTTCCTCTCTCGGCTCGGCCGGGGCGCCCGGGCGACTTCGCCGGCGCCTCGCTCGTCGGGGCAGGATAACCCTGCAACCGCCCTGCTGGTGCTCTGACCACCTCAACACAGGCGCTTGTAGCCTGCGGTTGCGGCGAGGCGAAGGGGTGCGGTGATGGCTGTCGAGGGTTATGACGACGGACGCGCGGACGTCCCCGGTGGCATCACCGGGCCGGTCGAGCGTGTCGTGGTCGTCGGCGCTGGGATGTCGGGCCTCACGGTGGCGAATGCGCTGGTCAATGGCGACGTCGAGTGTGTGGTCCTGGAGGCACGAGACCGGATCGGTGGCCGGCTCGACACGGTCGACCTGCTCGGGGTGCCGGTGGACATGGGCGGCTCCTGGATACACC
>JBKPNJ010000041.1:0-6241 GCA_046732575.1 Actinomycetota bacterium | reverse complement strand
CATGCTGGGATGAGCCGGACGCGGTTGGCGCCACCGTCCACAGAGGGAGACCACGATGTCGGTAACACGCCGCCAGTTCCTGGCCGGGGCCTCGGGAGTCGCCGCCTCCGCATGGCTGTCCGGATGCGGCGGGTTCGGCAAGTCCGACAGCTCGAGCTCGAGCTCGAGCCAGGACACCGTCACGTTCATGACGTGGGCCAGCACCGCGGAGGCGAGTGCCTTCAAAAAGCTCAAGGCCTCCTTCGAGGCCGCCAACAAGGGCGTGATCGTCGATCTCAAGATCGTTCCCTACGCTGAGATGTTCACCGGGGTGGATGCGCAGCTGCAGGCCGGCACTGCACCGGACGTGTTCCGGGTCGACTACCCCACGATGGGTCTCTACAGCAGCACCGATCAGCTGCTCGACATGACCGACTACGTCGACAGCTCGCTCACCGATGACTTCATCCCGGCGCTCTACCAGGCCGTTCAGTTCGACGGCAAGCCCTACGGGCTCCCACATCAGACGGACACGACCTGCATCGTCTACCAGCCGAGCCTCTTCGAGGCGGCTGGGATCACCAGCGTCCCTGACTCGCTCGACAACGCGTGGAGCTGGGAGGAGTTCAGCGCCGTGGCTGACAAGCTGAAGTCGAGCCTCGGTGGCGACACCTCGCCCTTCGCCTACGACTGGCAGCAGTTCGGCGCCTACCGATGGCTCACCTGGTTGTTCGAGGCGGGCGGACGGCTGTTCGAGTCCGATCTCAAGACCGCCGCCATCGTCAGCGACCAGGGCAAGAAGGCGCTCGCGTACACCAAGAGCTTCTTCGACAACGAGTGGGTGCCCAAGAACACCTCGGTGAAGGGTGCGACCTATCCGGACACCGTCTTCATCTCGCAGAAGGTGGCAATGGCCTTCGTCGGCGACTTCCTGCTGCCGGGGATCGATGACGGCATCAAGAAGAGGTTCGACTGGCAGGTGACGTACCAGCCCAAGGATGTTCGGGCGTCGTCCGACCTCGGAGGCAACGCCCTGGTGGCGACCCAACAGGCGTCCAAGCCCGAGCTGGCCGCCGAGTTCCTCAAGTTCATGGTGAGCGCCGACAACATGGCTGCCTTCTGTGAGGAGGCCGTGGAGCTGCCGACCCTCACGTCGCTGGTGGACAGGAAGCTCAACTTCGCAACCCGGCCGGACCTCATGCCTGCGTTCGTCCAGCAGGCCACGACGATGACCGCAGACGACGTCGCGCAGGTGACCGTGCCGTTCTTCGGGCAGATCAACAGCCTCCTGCAGGAGGAGCTGGAGCAGTGCTTCGTCAGCGGGCAGTCCATCGATGACACCTTGAGCAACATCGCCGACGGAGTCGAGAAAGCCGCGAAGGGCTGACAAGCATGGCCAGCGTGGACACCGCGGCACGTCGTCCAGTCCGCACGCCGGCCTCTGTGACAAGCCGACGCCAGCGGTCCGTGCGCGAGGCGGTGACGGCCTACCTCTTCATCTGGCCGAACCTCGTTCTGTTGGCGCTGTTCCTCTTCATCCCGCTCGGCTGGGCGGTGCTGCTGTCGTTCCAGGACGCCAAGTCGTTCGGCCCATCCAGCTGGATCGGGCTGGAGAACTACCGCACCCTCTTCGCGGACAGCGTCTTCTGGCGGGTGCTGCTCAACAGTCTCGTCTTCACCGTGGCGACGGTTCCGACCAGCGTGTTCATCGGGCTGGTACTCGCCAACCTGCTGAATCGCGCGCTACCGGCCCGCGGTGTCCTGCGCACGATCATCTACGTGCCGATCGTCATCAGCGGGCTCGTGACGTCCCTCATCGGTCTGCTCATGTTCGACGAGGGCGTCGGGATCCTCAACGGCATCACGCGCTCGCTGGGATTCGGCAATGTCGACTGGCAGACGAGCGGCGCACTGGCCATGACCTCAGTCGTGCTGATGACTCTGTGGACCCGCATCGGCTTCGCGATGGTGATCTACCTTGCCGGACTCCAGGACATCCCCGAGGAGGTCTACGAAGCGGCGAGGCTGGACGGAGCCAGTGGCTGGCAGCAGTTCTGGCACGTCACTGTCCCGATGCTCCGGGCGTCCACGCTCTTCCTGGTGGTCATGAACGTCATCTGGTCCTTCCAGGTCTTCGATGTCGTCTATGTGATGACGAACGGCGGTCCCGGGAATGCCACCGAGATGCTGGTGACCTACGCCTACGACAAGGGCTTCGGTCCATCCAGGGACTTCGGTTACGGCGCCACCATCGGAGTCGTCCTGTTCGTGCTGACGCTGGTCTTCAGCATCATTCAGCTCCGCAACAGCCGGTCGCAGGAGGCCTGACGTGAGCAAATGGACCCGCTTCGGCATCTGCTCGGCCGTCTGCCTGGTGATCCTGTTCCCCCTTTACTGCATGCTGGTCGTCGCGTTCACTCCGAAGTCGGAACTCTTCAACGGCGGTACGCACCTGTGGCCGGCGAAGTTCACCACCGCCAACTTCACCGACCTCTTCGACACGTTTCCGGTCGGGACGTGGTTCACCAACTCCGTGCTGGTAGCCGGCATCACGACCGCGATCGCCGTGTTCTTCAACCTGCTCGCCGGGTACGCGTTCGCCAAGCTGAGGTTCTGGGGCAAGACCCCGCTCTTCTTCCTCATCCTGAGCACGATGATGATCCCGGCTCAGGCCATCATGATCCCGCAGTTCCGCATGGTGACGAGCCTGGGAATCTACGGCACGTTCTGGGCGGTGATCCTCCCCTCAGCCGCCACCGCCTTCGGCATCTTCCTGGCACGACAGTTCATGCTGTCGATTCCGGATGAGCTCATCGAGGCGGCAAAGGTCGACGGCGCGAGCAACCTGCGGATCTTCTTCCGGATCGTGCTGCCACTGTGCAAGCCGTTGATCGCGGTGATGACCCTGCTGGCGTTCATGGCACAGTGGAACGACTTCCTGTGGCCGCTGATCGTGCTCAAGACGCCCGAGCTCTACACGCTGCCGGTGTCACTTCGCTTCCTCCAGGGGCAATACGATGCGAACTACGGCGGGTTGATGGCCATGGCACTGCTCACGTGTCTTCCGCTGGTGGTGCTGTTCCTGCTGCTGCAGCGTTACTTCGTGCAGGGTCTCGCCCGCACCGGGATCAAGTAGGGGCGGGCGGAAAGGCGCAGGTGTCCCACCGTGAAGTACCTCACCACACTGGACCTCGACGACGAGTGGCTCGCCGCCCTGTCGAAGTCGTGTCCTGGTCTGGAGGTCCAGCGGCGAGTGGCGAGCGATCCGGGGCAGATCAGCGACACGGTATGGGCGGGCATCGATATCCTGCACACGAGCAATGTCTTCCCGCGGCCGGACCAGGCGCCACGGCTCCGGTGGATCCAGCTGGACACCTCGGGTGTCGAGCATGTGACCCACCACCCCATCTGGCGGAGCAACGTGGAGATCACCACCCTCGGCGGCATCGCACCCGTCCCGATGGCGGAGTTCATCGTGATGTCGCTGCTCGCCCTGGCGCATCATCAGCCGGCGCTCGACGAGCTCCGGCGCCGTCGGGAGTGGCCGGCGGTCTCCGAGCGCCTTTCGCTCCTCACCCCGTTGCCTGTGGACGGTGCTACCGCGACGATCATCGGCCACGGGCGCATCGGCCGTGAGCTCGCCCGGCTGCTCACCGCACTCGGGATGGTCGTGATCGGGGTGAGCCGGACGGGGCAGGAGAGCAGCACCGATGCCGCTCTGCAGTACGACAGGGGCCGCCCGATCGGCACCGCGGCGCCGGTCGAGCGCTGCGCAATCAGTCAGCTGGCCGATGTACTGCCTCGCAGCGACTACCTGATCGTGATCGCTCCCCGCACTGCGGCGACGACGGGTCTGATTGATGCCGGGGCACTGGCAAGGCTGAAGAGAGGTGCCAGCATCGTGAACGTCTCCCGGGGCGGCGTGGTCGACGAGGGCGCGCTGCTCTCGGCACTGAGGTCGCGGCACGTGCGGTATGCCGCTGTGGATGTCTTCGACGACGAACCCCTTTCCGCCGACTCCGACTGGTGGACCGAACCCAACACGCTCGTCACTCCGCACGTGGCTGGCCTCGCCCCCCGCTACAAGGAGCAGGTCCTCGAGCTGCTGTGCACCAACGTCGCGCGGTACGTGGCGCATGCTCCTCTGCTGAATCGAGCCGACCGTGCCACGGGCTACTAAGAGAGTGCTGGGGCAGACACGGCAGCAGCAGTTGCTGCACTACCTGCGTACGTTCCACACCGGTCACGTCACCGAGCTCTCAGAGCTGGTCGGCGCCAGCCCGTCGACGATCCGTCGGGACCTCGACCAGCTGCAGGACCAGGGATTGGTGGCCCGTGTCCACGGTGGCGCGACGATCACCGAGATCAGCGGCGAACCGATCCCGCCGGTGCGCGCGACGACCCACACCGACGAGAAGCGGCGCATCGGTGAGCGCGCCGCGAAGCTTGTCGATGACGGGTCGACGATTCTCATCAGCGGCGGGACCACGACGGAGTCCATGCTGGGATACCTCAATGCCTTCAGCCGCCTCACCGTCCTGACCAACGGGTTGAACGTGGCGACTGCCCTGGCGAAGACGCCCGGCATCGACGTCGTGGTGCTCGGTGGACTCCTGCGGCGCGAGGAGATGTCGCTGCTGGGCCACCTCACGATCGCAGCCCTGCAGGAGTTCCAGGTCGACAAGGTGTTCACGGGGGCCTTCGGAATCGACCCGGACTTCGGCCTCACCGGGATGAACCTCGGCGAAACCCAGACCGACCGCGCTCTGATCGGTGGCGCCAGCGAGCTTGTGGTGCTCGCGGACGCCTCCAAGCTGCGGCAGCGAGGGCCGGTTCGGCTGGCCCCGATCACGGCGATCTCGACTCTGGTCACTGATGCGTCGGCGGACTACTCGACGTTGGTCCATCTCCGCGCCAAGGGCATCGAGGTGATCGCTTGCTGACCGACTCATCCCACCTCGTCCTGAAGGCCCGGGAGAACGGGGTCGGCGTACCGGCGTTCAACGGGATCACGCTCGAACATGGCGAGGCGATCGTGGCAGCGGCCGAGCGTGCGGACACCGGTGTGATCCTGGCGCTCAGCCATAATGCCGTCCGCTTCCACGGATCGTTGACTCCGGTGGCGCTGGCTTACCGCGCCCTCGCGGAGGCCGCCTCGGTGCCCATCGGTCTCCATCTCGACCATGTCGAGGACATGTCGCTGCTCGCGGCGAGCATCGGTCTCGGCTTCAGCTCGGTGATGTTCGACGCCTCCCACCTGCCCTACGCCGACAATGCCGAGGTGACACGGCGTGCCGGTGATCTACTGCACGGGCACGGGTTGTGGATCGAGGCCGAGCTGGGTGAGATCGGCGGCAAGGACGGCGCGCACTCCCCGACCGTCCGCACGTCGCCCGAGGAGGCTGCGAGGTTCGTCCGGGACACCGGGGTGGACGCGCTCGCGGTGGCGGTGGGCAGCTCTCACGCGATGACGACAGCTTCGGCTGAGCTCGACCTCGCGCTGATCGCAAGGCTCAAGGCCGCCGTCGACGTACCGCTGGTACTGCACGGCTCATCGGGCGTCCCTGATAGCGGCATCGCGGCGGGGGTTCGGGCCGGACTGGTCAAGATCAACGTCGGGACGCAGCTCAACGTTGCCTACTCACAGGCGGTCAGGGAATCCATGTCGGACAGCTCCGACCCTCGCCCGTACCTCACGGTGGCTCGGGAAGCAATGACCCAAGTCGTCGAGCGTCTTATCGCCGTCATCGCATGAGGAGACCACATGTCTGCAGAACACCGGCTCGACTCCACGACAGCGATGGATCTGCTCCGTGCCTGTCATTCCCGGTCCCTGGACCGCGAGGGCATCCCCATGGTTCTCGCCCTTCAAGACGAACGCGGAGCCATGCCGACGATCACCGACGGTCGCATGCGCGCGGACGGCGAGCGGTTCGCCGACCTTCTCAGTGAGTACGCCGACCTCGTCATCCCATCGGCAGCATTCCGGCCAGGCGACGAAGGTGCTCTCATCACCGTTCTGCAAATGGTCGCGTGCGCGCATTTCGAGGCGTCCGAGCCACCCGGGCCCGAGCCGGTCGATCCGTCGGAACCGGGTGTGAGCGGATGAGGCAACCCACGGTTGCCTCGCACCAGCAAGCCTTTCGCGAGGGCCGGACCATCCGCGTGGTGAACTATCACAGCACCCCCCACTGTGGTGCGACGGCGCTGGAGCGCGAGCTGTCGGCGTATGCCGACGCCTTCTCGCCGGTCACCCTGGACG
>JBKPNJ010000040.1:0-6907 GCA_046732575.1 Actinomycetota bacterium | reverse complement strand
CGAGTTCACGGCGGGGACGCTTGACGAGCGTCCCAGCGCCGGATCGTGGCGAACAAGTGTCGGATCGCGGCGAACAAGTGTCGGATCGCGGGGTGGGGGGAGAATCGCGGGGTGGTGAGCGACGAGGACGCCGGCGGCGGCGCGGGAGCAACCAGCAGCTCGAGCCGGGCCAGGGACCACATGGCCAACGAGCGCACGTACCTTGCCTGGCTGCGCACGGCAGCGAACGTGATGGTGGTGGGCCTGGTCCTCGCCAGGTTCGGGGACGGAGGACACGTCACCGGCGCCAGCATCGTCGCCGGCGGCATCCTGATCGTGGTCGGTGCGGTAGGCGTCGGCTACGGAACGGTGAGGTACCGCCAGGTCAACCACGAGCTCGAAGGAGGCCACTACCTCACCGGATCCCACGGTCGCGGTCCGACAGTGGCCTCTGGGGTCCTGATCGTGGCGATCGTCGCCGCCCTGCTCGTGCTGGTCGTCGGCGGGGACGGGTGAGCAACGCCGGTCAAGTGGTCGCGTCCGCCGACGAGCAGAATGCCGGCATGAACTCCACCGGCGATGCCCATGTCATGACAGTCAACATCGTCTACGAGGTCTTCCGCGGACCCATCCGTGAGACGGCGATCGATAAGCGCCCGGTGGAGGGGCCGGTCAGCGTCGGTGAGTCGGGGCTGGCCGGCGACATCCAGTGCGACACCCGGTACCACGGGGGAGCGGACAAGGCTGTCTACGCATATGCGGCCGAGGACTCGGCCTGGTGGGCCGGCGAGCTGGGCCGGGAGATCACCCCCGGGCTGTTCGGGGAGAACCTCACCACTGCGGGGGTGAACGTGACCGCAGCCGTGATCGGTGAACGATGGCTGATCGGCACCGACGGCGTGTTGCTGGAGGTCCGGATGCCCCGTACGCCCTGCGCGAACCTTTCGGCGCGGATGGGAATGCCTCGGTTCCACCGGCGGTTCGCCGCCAGCGGGCGAACCGGCGCCCTGCTGAAGGTGCTGACTCCCGGGCGGGTCGCCGCCGGGGACGACATTCGGATCCAGCGGCGCCCGGACCACGGCGTCACGATCGGCGATCTGGCGACGGGAGCGACCGCCGACCGGATGCGCCTTCTTGTCGACTCCGACATCGACCTAGCGACAACCCTCCGGAGCCAGGCCCGGCGGGTGCTCGCCCGAGCCGGTCGCTAGCGGTCTGTTCTCCGGTCGGCCCCGGGCGCCGACGATCCCGTTGCTGCCGCCGCGGGGTTAGGCGATCACTGATGGACAAGCCAAGCCCGAAGTCGTTCCAGCAGGGAGTCGCCGACGGTTGGCCTGGTCAGGGGTTGCTCCTCGCAGGCGGTCGGTGCGAGCGTGTCCCGGCGGTGACGCCCGGGTACGGTACGGAGCGCAGGTGCGGGGCACACCGGAAACGACGTCGGCGGAGGAGCACCATGGCGGTAACACCATCGGGTGAGCAGTTCGAGATCCGCGCCGGCGACCACCATGCGACGATCGTCGAGGTCGGCGGCGGTGTCCGGACCTACAGCGTTGGTGACCGCGCTGTCCTCAACCCTTACCGGCTCGACGCCATGAGCGACGGAGCACACGGCGCGGTTCTGGTGCCCTGGCCCAACAGGCTCGCCGACGGGCGATACTCCTTCGCCGGCAGTGACCACCAGGTGGCCCTGACCGAACCCGGGCTGCGCAACGCCATTCACGGGTTCCTGCGGTGGCGCCCGTGGCGAGCCGTCGAGCGGTCCCCGGACCGCGTGGTGATGGCGCACCGGCTCTTCCCGCTGACCGGCTACCCGTTCGGGCTCGACGTCGAAGTGGACTACAGCGTCAGTGACGCCGGTCTTCTGGTGCGCACCACCGCGCGCAACATCGGCGACACGCCCTGCCCCTACGGCTGCGGGCACCACCCGTACCTCTCACCGGGTGAGGGGGCGGTGGACGACTGCATCCTGGAGCTGCCCGCGGCGACACGCATCCTCACCGACGATCGACAGCTGCCGTCCGGCGCCGAGGCCGTCGAGGGCACGCCGTTCGACTTCCGGAGTGGCCGTCGGATCGGTGAGCTGCAGATCGACTTTCCGTTCAGTGACATCGACTTCCACAGCGACGGCCGCAGCGTGACCCGGTTGACCGGGTCGGACCAGCGCACCGTTGAGCTCTGGGCTGACGCGACCTATCGGTTCCTCGAGGTCTTCACCGGCGACACCCTCGCTTCCGGCCGACGCCGTACCGGGGTCGCCGTGGAGCCGATGACCTGTCCGCCCAACGCGTTCCAGACCGGCGAGAGCGTCATCGCCTTGGAACCGGGCGAGTCGGTGACGGCGACGTTCGGGGTCCGGCTGGTCTGAGAGCAGTGCCTCGGCCACCGCTCGCTGAGGTACTCGTGCACCAGCTGGATGGCGATGGCTCGCTCACCGACCGCCAGGCGCGCGTCCCCGGGTCCCGGCCACCCCGACGCAGCCCGCCAGGGATCGGCGGGGACGTCAGCCGACAGCTCGCCGGGCGGTCTGGTCGGTGACCCACATGCCCACGAGTCCGCGGAAGTGGGCGAGGAACGCCTCGTGCTCGTGCGCCGGATAGGTCAGGGCCACCGTGTCCCGGAGCAGCTCGTCGAACGCGGGACCGGACACCCATTCCAGGACCCGCTCCTCCAGGTGCGACAGGTGCTCGTCACACCACTGCCAGTAGAGGTCGGTCTGCAAGTAGTCGTCGGCAAGCTGGAGGTAGGCCGCGAGCTTCGCGTCGTAGTCGAGGTCCGTCCGGTCGGCGATATCGAAGTAGCGGCGGGTCTGCAGGTCGACCTGCTTGCGCCGACCAGTCGCCAGCGAGAACGCCGACCAGCGGACCAGCGCGGTGATCGCCCAGGGGAAGTAGTAGTGCAGGGAGGTGACGGCGACGTCGGGACAGGCGTTGGCATAGTCGATCGGGTAGACGTCGTCGCCCTTGACCAGCATCTCTGCTGAGTTGAACTCCCAGCCGAAGAAGGCGTTGACCACCCGGCTGATCGCCGTGCACTGACTGCCCGCGGCCGGCGAGAGGAACGCGTGGGATACGGCGTACCGGTTGTGCATGGGCTCATCGGGGCGGAAGTCCATCACCATCGTCTCCGGCCCGATCGACAGCGCCCGGGCGAAGGTGTCGTAGTCGACGGTCGCCTGCAGGTGCATGAGCATCTCACCGGACTCGTCGTAGGCACGATGCAGGTCGGCCTGATTGTTGATGCGGGAGACGCCGCGCCAGCCGCCCCCGTCGAACGGCTTCATGTACAGCGGGTATCCGAGCTCGGCGGCGATCGCGTCGAGGTCGAACGGCTGGTTGTACTTCGTCGAGGTGTAGGCCCAGCGCGCGTTGTCCAGGGGGTTCTTGTACGGCACCAGGACCGTGCGCGGGATCTTCAGGCCCAGGCGGAGCATCGCGCAGTAGGCGCTGTGCTTCTCCATCGACTGGAACGTGAAGGGTGAGTTGAGCAGGTACACGTCGTCCATCAACGACGCCTTCTTCAACCACTCCCGTGGGTGGTAGTACCAGTGCGCCAGCCGGTCGATGACCAGGTCGGTGCGCACCGGTGCACTGAGGTCGAACGGCTCGATCGTCAGCCGCTCACTGGAGATCTCATGCACGCGTCCCGACGCGTCGGTGATCGGCCCCGCCAGCCGCAGGATCTCCTCGAACGCGCGCGGCCAGTCCTCCTCGGCACCGAGGAGCAGACCGATGAGGTGCCGGGTTGTGGCTGTCACGTCGCCTCCAAGCATCAGCCGTGTGCAAAAGAACCAGATGGTCAGCCGGCCGACCAGCGTCGGCAGAGTGCCGCAGGACTGCGCATCCGGCTCACCGTCGCGTCCAGGCGAAGAACGCGATCAGGTTGCCGTCGAGGTCCAGCGTGGCGAACTCCCGGGTGCCGAAGTCGGTGTCCTCGACGCCGCCTTCGGAGACCGGGTGCAAGACGTGGCGGTCCCGCAGCTCCGCGAAGAGCAGGTCGACGCCCTCGACACAGACGCGGCAGCTGGCGGTTCCTGCGATGAACGACTCAGCGCCTGACCTGATCGGCCGGTCGAGGGATCCGCGCTGTCGCCAGCTCTCGTCGGACGCCTCCCATAGGTGGAGAACTGCCTCGTCGCGGCGGACCACGGCGAAGCCATCGTCTCGGTGCAGCACATCGAAGCCGAGGCGTTCGCGGTAGAAGGCGGTAGCCGCATCCGCGTCGCGCACGGGCATCGCGGGAATCGTGCGGTCGAGACGGATCACGCGCTCACCCTGACTCCCCCGGGCTGCCAACCATGCGAGCGAAGCAACTGAACCACTCGGCACCGACCGGCACAAGTTGACGTCGTCGTACCGATTGCCATCCGTGAGACAGTGCCGCCATGTGGATCGGTTGGGTGCAGTTCGACCTGCTGCTGGGCGACGTGCACTCGTTGAAGGCGAAGCGTTCCGTGGTGCGGCCGCTGGTCGCGCAGGTGCGGCGGCGATACGACGTCGCGGTCGCGGAGGTTGGCCATCTGAGCCTCCACCGGCGGGCCGCGATCGGGGTCGGGCTCGTCGCGGCGGAGCACGAGCACATCACCGAGGTGCTGGACACGATCGAGAGGTTCGTGGCTGCCCGTCCCGAGACCCAGCTGCTCTCCGCCCGCCGCGGCCTCCTCAGCAGCGAGGACGGCTGACCGCCTGCGACTAGACCCAGTAGGTGTCATGGCGGAGGAAGAAGTCGGCCCTCTCCTGCTGGGTCAGCTCTCTTCCGGCCGCGATCTCGGCCAGCGTCTCGAAGTAGCCCTCCCGCGGCGCACCCGGCGTGAACAACAGCAACATCGAAGCCGGACCCGACTCGTTGCGGAAACCGTGGATCCCACCCTCCGGGACGAAGAGGAAGTCGCCGGGCGAGGCGTCGATCCACCGTTTCCCGTCATAGAGCGAGACGACCCCGTCGAGCACGAAGAACGACTCGGAGAACGTCTTGTGGAAGTGCGGGTCTGGTCCGCCGCGGTCGGCTCCCATGTCCCATCGGTAGAGACCGAACTCCCCGCCGGTCGATGCACCGGTGGCGAGGTAACGGACCTTGACGCCGGACGGGTACACAAGCTCCGGTCCCCGGCTCCCGGCGCGGAATGCGGCCGTGACCTCTCCGGCATCGCCGGGGTAGCGCGCTTCCGGGTATGACATTGGCTGTCCTTTCTGCCGGTTTCACCTGCCGCTGCAGCACGGTCCGGCGACGATCGTGTGTGGGGTCGGCTCGGGCCGGACGACTCCTCAGGACCGGCGCGGCGACGCCGGACTGCGGGACGGACTGATCATGACGAACGTGACCGCGGCGACGAGTGCGAGCAGCGCTGCGGCCCAACCCGTGGCGGTCGCGTAGCCGTGCACGAGTGCGTCGAGCCCAGACGTCGAAGGGCGTTCCTCGGAGGCCAGGTAGGCGCCGGTCGCGGAGATCGCGATCGTGTTGAGGACCGCCGTGCCGATCGAGCCGCCGACCTGCATGGCGGTGCTGGCGGCGGCCGCGGCTACCCCCGCGTCCCGCGGCTCGACACCGGACGTGGCGACGCTGATGGCAGGGGTGAACACGCAGCCGAGGCCGGCACCGAGCAGCACCTGAGCCGGAAGAATCAGCGTCAGATAGCCGCTGGAGGGCTCAAGCCGGGTCAGCAGCGCGAGCGCGGCCGCGGCAACCAGCAGGCCGGGACCGATCAGCAGTGCCGGGGAGACACGAGGGAGCAGCCTGCTGCCGAACCCGTACGCGCTCAACGAGACAGCGGCGCTGAGTGGCAGGAACGCCAGCCCCGCACGCAGCGGCGAATAGTGAAGCACCACCTGGAAGTGGTAGGTCAACATCAGGAACATGCCGAAGGAGCCGACCAGCGCTGTGGCGACGGAGAGGTAAGCACCGGCCCGGGCACGGTTCCTCAGGATGTGCAGCGGAAGAAGCGGTGACGCGCTGCGCGCCTGCCGCAGCAGGAACAGGCAGACCAGGATGCCACCGGCGGCGAGAGGTCCCACGACGCGGCCCGACACCCAGCCGTGCTCGACGGCCTGGCTGCACCCGTACACGACAGCAGCCAGCCCAGCGGTGACGAGCCCGCCGGCGACCAGGTCGATCGACGCGGTCGAGCGGGCCGGCGGCCTCGGCAGCACCGCGCGCCCGGCAACGAGCGCCACTGCGGCGATCACGACGTTCACGTAGAGGCACCACCGCCAGTCAAGGTAGCCGGTGAGCGCACCGCCGAGAAGCAGTCCCAGCGCGCCGCCGCTGCTGGCGACGGCTCCGTACACCCCGAAGGCCCTGGCGCGCTCCCCCGGCTCGGTGAACGTGACGGCGACCATCGACAGGGCGGTCGGCGTGAGCAAGGCGGCGAATGCCCCCTGCAGCGCGCGCCCGGCCAGCAGCATCGCCAGGCCGCTCGCCGCCCCGGCGATCGCCGAGGAGGCGGCGAAACCCGTCAGCCCGACCAGGAATGCCCTCCGGCGTCCGATGTGGTCGGCGACCCGTCCGCCCAGCAGCAGCAGACCGCCGAACGGGAGTGTGTACGCGGTGATCACCCACTGCCGGACGCCGTCGTCGAACCCGAGTGCGGTCTGGGCCGACGGCAGGGCGATGTTCACGATCGTCGCGTCGAGGGCGACCATCAGCTGAGCGAGTGCGATGACCACCAGAGCCGGCCACCGGTGGTCTTTCGCGCCCGCGGGCGCGGCGATGGCCGCGGTCGCTGGCGTGCCGGGAGCGGGTGCGGCGCCGGGCCCGCTTAGTGCTGTCGACATCGATTGCCCCTTCCGTCCACGTTCCCGATGCCCTTATATGGAGGTTGTTCCTCCACTTATTCTCCATGCGCGACGATGGACGGCGCAAGCCCAACCGGAGAAGATTCCTCCGGATCTTGCTAGGCTTGTCTCCGGAAATGGTGTGACGGTGTCGTAGGGAC
>JBKPNJ010000039.1:0-11624 GCA_046732575.1 Actinomycetota bacterium | reverse complement strand
ACAGGATCTTCGACGCCAGCGCCAGCTGGCCTTCGCGCTGGGCACGATCGGCCTGGACCCGTAGCTCGTCGATGCGCTCCTTGATCTCGCCGACCCGGTTGAGGCTCTCCTTCTCCTTCTCCCAGCGGCTTTCCAGAGCGCGCAGCGACTCCTGCTTGTCCGCCAGCTCGGCCCGGAGCCGGTCCAGCCGGCTCAACGACCCTGGGTCGTCCTCGCGTTCGAGGGCGAGCTCCTCCATCAGCAGTCGGTCCACCTGGCGGCGCAGCTCGTCGATCTCCACCGGGCTGGAGTCGATCTCCATCCGCAGCCGGGACGAGGCCTCGTCGATGAGGTCGATCGCCTTGTCCGGAAGCTGCCGACCGGTGATGTAGCGGTTGGACAGGGTCGCGGCGGCCACCAGAGCGGAGTCGGCTATCGCCACCTTGTGGTGCGCCTCGTAACGCTCCTTGAGTCCGCGCAGGATCGCGATCGTGTCCTCGACACTCGGCTCACCGACGAACACCTGCTGAAAGCGCCGTTCCAGTGCGGGGTCCTTCTCGATCCGCTCGCGATACTCGTCAAGTGTTGTGGCGCCGATCATGCGCAGCTCGCCGCGGGCCAGCATCGGCTTGAGCATGTTGCCCGCGTCCATCGCCGAGTCGCCGCCGGCGCCGGCTCCGACCACCGTGTGGAGCTCGTCGATGAACGTGATCACCTGGCCGCCGGATTCCTTGATCTCCTCGAGGACCGCCTTGAGCCGCTCCTCGAACTCACCCCGGTACTTGGCGCCTGCCACCATCGCGGCGAGATCCAGCGAGAGCAGTCGCCTGCCGCGCAGTGACTCGGGCACGTCACCGGCCACGATGCGCTGGGCGAGACCCTCGACGACGGCGGTCTTGCCGACGCCCGGCTCGCCGATCAGCACCGGGTTGTTCTTCGTACGTCGCGAGAGCACCTGGACCACGCGGCGGATCTCGCTGTCCCGGCCGATCACCGGGTCGAGCTTGCCGGACCTGGCGGCGTCGGTCAGGTCGACTGCGTACTTCTCCAGCGCCTGGTACGTGCCCTCCGGGTCAGCCGAGGTCACGCGCGAGGTGCCACGCACCTGGGCGAACGCCGCGAGCAGGGCATCGGCGCGGGCGCCTGCATCGGTCAGGATCGACTTGACAGGCGAGTCGACCGTCGCGAGCGCGACCAGGACGTGCTCGGTCGAGACGTACTCGTCACCCAGCGCGCCGGCCTGCTCCTGTGCCAGGTCGAGCACCCGCAGCAGGGGGCGCGACATCGTCGGCCCCTGTACAGAGCCGCCTGAAGCGGCCGGCAGCGAACCGGTCAGTGCCTTGACGGCGGAATCGATGTCAGCGACTGACGCGCCCACCGCCTCCAGGAGCGGGCGGGTCGAGGTGTCCGGCTGCGCCAGCATGGCCGCGAGCAGGTGCACCGGCTCCACCGACGGGTTGCCGTCGGTCGCGGCCCGGCGGACAGCGGTGCTCAGCGCCTCCTGGCTCTTGGTGGTGAGTTTTTGTGCGTCCACGGTGTCAGGTCCTCAGTTTCGTCGTTCGTGTTCGTTCGCGGGTGCGTTCACCGATCTCAACGCTGCCAGACTTGAGTGCATTCCACTCAACTCCCACAGTGCGCTCTTCCTCGAGGGAGGTCAACTCGGCTCGGCGACCACGGTTACGGCTGTCGCGGACCCGATCAGCGCTGGTAGCGCTGCAGCTTCCACAGCACGACGGCGTGACCCGCGCTGTCGACCGGGATCGGCAGGTTCGTTGCCGTCGCAAGCGCAGCATGGGCCGCGTCGAGCGCCGACTGCAGCTCGCTGACGTGAGACTGAAGTGCCTCGACCTGCCGCTCGAGTTCGAGCACGCGCCTGACACCCTCCAGGCCCATGCCCATCCCCACCAGTCGGGACACCTCACGCAGCTGCTGGATGTCGCGCCAGGAGTAGCGGCGGCCTCCGCCGCCGGCCCGCCCGGGACTGACCAGACCTATTCGGTCATAGCCGCGCAGGGTCTGCGGGTGCATTCCCGACAGCTCGGCGGCGACGCTGATCACGAACACCTTGGCATCGGGGTTAGCCACCGGATCAGCGAGCGGATCACCAGCCACAGGCACCTCGGTCACGTCAGGATCCCTTCGGTTCCGCGCCGGGGCTGCGAGCCGCACCGGATGTGGCGGCGGCGTACGCCTGGAGCGCCTCCCGGGCGTTCTCGTCGAGCTCGGTGGGCACAACGACCTCGAGCGTGGCCAGCAGGTCGCCCTTCGTGCCGTCCCGGCGCGTCGCACCGCGGCCGCGGACCCGGAACGAGCGGCCGCTCGGTGTGCCGGGGGGAACCTTGAGCGTGACCTTCGCTCCGTTGAGCGTCGGTACGGAGATCTCCCCGCCGAGCGCCGCAACCTCGAACGGCACAGGGACGGCGATGGTCAGGTTGTCCCCCGACCGCCCGAACACCGCGTGCGGCTTGACGTGGACGGTGACGTAGAGATCACCGGCGGGGCCACCCCGCTCTCCGGGGGCACCCTTTCCGCGGAGCCGAATGCGCTGCCCGTCACGCACGCCGGCTGGTATGCGTACCTGCATGGTGTGCGTGGAGGTGCCCCGGCCGGACCCATGGCACTGCGGGCATGGATCATCGACGATGAGGCCGCGACCCCGGCAGTCCCGGCAGGGCTCCGGCATGCCGAACCCGCCCTGGCTGTTCATCGTCATACCGGTGCCCTCGCAGGTCGGGCAGACCCGCGGCACCGTGCCGCTCCGAGCGCCGGTTCCACGACATCCGGGACAGGGCGCGTCGCTCGTCATCCGCAACGGCACCGTGACGCCGTCGATCGACTGCTGGAACTCCAGCGTTGCTTCGCTTTCGACGTCTGCGCCACGGCGCGGCTGCGTGGTCGTGGTCCGACCCCGTCCGGTGTTGAAGATGCCGCCGAGCAGGTCGCCGAGACCTCCACCGGCGCCTCCTGGCTGACCGAACAGGTCGTTGATGTCGAAACCCCCGCCACCCCCACGCGGGAAGCGGACACCGCCGCCGCCGAACAGCGTGCGCTGCTCGTCGTACTCCTTGCGCTTGGCCGGGTCCGACAGCACCGAGTGGGCCTCGGAGATCTCCTTGAACCGGTTGTCGGCCTTCGGGTCGTCGGGGTGGGCATCGGGATGGTTGGCACGCGCGAGCTTTCGGTACGACTTCTTGATCTCGTCCGCCGTCGCGTCCTTGGAGACGCCGAGAACCTTGTAGAAGTCCTTGTCCACCCAATCCGCGCTCATGGCACCATCACCTCCACTCCGTATCCGTCAGGTTCGATCCTCGTCCGGCTCGCCCAGGTCACCGGCGTATTCGGTCGGGTCGTCCCCGACCCGCTCCCCCTGGTCGACCTGCTTCCCCTGCTCGGCCTGCTCGCCCTCGGGCCGGGCCTCGCCAGTGTCGGTGAGCGGGCCCGGTTCCGGCTCCGGTTCGAGCACTGCCACCCGGGCCGGCCGGATCGTCCGTTCGCCTATTCGGTAGCCCGGAGCCAGGATCATCCCAGCGGTCGGCCCCGTCACATCCTCGGAGTACGAGTGCATCAGTGCCTCGTGGATCCGAGGGTCGAACGGGTCGCCCGGCTCGCCGAAGCTGACCAGGCCCAGTCCCCCGACGATGCGCTCCAACGACTCCGCCACGGCCTTGAACCCACCCTCCAGTTCGCCGTGCTCACGGGCCCGTCCGATGTCGTCGAGGACCGGCAGCAGCTGCAGGACGACGTTGACCACCGCGGAGTCGCGGGCGACCTCGCGGTCGCGGTCGACGCGTCGCTTGTAGTTGACGTACTCCGCCTGCAACCGCTGCAGGTCCGAGGTGCGCTCGGCCAGCTTCGCCTCGATATCAGCCCGGGCGTCGTCGCCGTGCTGTGCGGTGCCGTTCGGAGTCCCGTCCGGGCCGACCGACGGTTGGCCGGGAGGCACGGGAGCCGCGCCCTCGCGCGGCTCCCGGACCTTCCCCGTCACCGGATCGATGCGGCGGCGGTCACGGATGACCGGGCCTTCCGGGGCACCTGGCTCTCGATCATGATCGGGCGCCTGGGTCACTTCTGCTCGCTCCCGCTCTCGCCTTCGTCGACGATCTCGGCGTCGACGACATCGGCGTCCTCGGTGTCCGTGCTGCCCGCGGAGCCGGTCTGCTCCGAGGCGCCCGGGTCGCTGTTGGCGTACATCGCCGCACCCATCTTCTGGCTCGACTCGCCGAGCTTGGCCGCCGCGGCCTTGATGGCCTCGGTGTCCTCGCCCTGCAAAGCGGTCTTGAGGGAGGCGACGTCGGCCTCGACGTCGGACTTGACGTCCGCCGGGATCTTGTCCGCGTTCTCGGCGAGGAACTTCTCGGTGGTGTAGACCGCACTGTCGGCCTGATTGCGGATCTCGACCTGCTCCCGCCGCTGACGATCCTCTTCGGCGTACTGCTCGGCATCGCGGATCATCTTGTCGATGTCCTCCTTGGACAGTGCCGAGCCGCCGGTGATCGTCATCGACTGCTCCCGGCCGGTGCCGCGGTCCTTGGCGGACACGTGCACGATGCCGTTGGCGTCGATGTCGAACGTGACCTCGATCTGTGGGATGCCCCTGGGGGCCGGCGGCAGGCCGGTCAGCTCGAACGTGCCGAGCATCTGGTTGGCAGCCGCCATCTCCCGCTCACCCTGGTAGACCTGGATCGCGACCGAGGGCTGGTTGTCATCGGCGGTCGTGAACACCTCTGACCGCTTGGTCGGGATCGTGGTGTTGCGCTCGATCAGCTTGGTCATCACGCCCCCCTTGGTCTCGATGCCGAGTGACAGCGGCGTGACGTCGAGCAGCAGGACATCCTTGACCTCACCCTTGAGGACACCGCTCTGCAGGGCCGCACCGACCGCCACGACCTCGTCGGGGTTGACGCCCTTGTTGGGGTCCTTGCCCGCGAGCTCCTTGACCAGGTCGGTCACGGCGGGCATCCGCGTCGACCCACCGACGAGGATGACGTGGTCGATCTGGCTGACGTTGATGTTGCCGTCCTTGATCACCTGCTTGAACGGCTGCTTGGTCCGGTCCAGGAGGTCCGACGTCATCTTCTGGAACTCCGCCCTGGTCAGCTTCTCCTCGAAGTGCAGCGGCCCGGTCTGGGCCAGGGTGATGTACGGCAGGTGGATCGAGGTCTCAGACGAGGAGGACAGCTCGATCTTCGCCTTCTCCGCGGCCTCCTGCAGGCGCTGCCGGGCGATCTTGTCGGCGCCGAGATCGACACCGTGGGCGTTCTTGAACTTGTCGACCATCCAGTCGACGATGCGGCCGTCCCAGTCGTCACCACCGAGGTGGTTGTCGCCGCTGGTGGCCTTCACCTCGACGACTCCCTCGCCGATCTCCAGCAGCGATACGTCGAACGTCCCGCCACCGAGGTCGAACACGAGGATCGTCTGATCGGACTCCTTGTCCAGTCCGTACGCCAGCGCAGCCGCGGTGGGCTCGTTGACGATGCGCTGGACGTTCAGCCCGGCGATCTCGCCGGCTTCCTTGGTGGCCTGGCGCTGGGCGTCGCTGAAGTAGGCCGGAACCGTGATCACGGCGTCGGTCACCGGCTCCCCCAGGTAGGACTCCGCGTCGCGCTTGAGCTTCTGCAACACGAATGCCGAGATCTGCTGGGCGGTGAACTCCTTGCTGTCGATCTGGCGCTTCCAGTCAGTGCCCATGTGACGCTTGACCGAGCGGATCGTACGGTCGACGTTGGTGACGGCCTGTCGCTTGGCCACCTCGCCGACGAGGACTTCGCCGTTCTTGGCGAACGCCACGACCGAAGGAGTCGTGCGTGCTCCCTCGGCGTTGGCAATGACGGTGGGGTCGCCACCTTCGAGCACGGCCACGACGGAGTTCGTCGTGCCCAGGTCGATTCCGACCGCGCGGGCCATGTGTACCTCCACAAGTTGAGTCTGTCGAGCGCAAGTATGTCTCTCGCGAGCGGTTGACACAACTCGATTGAGTCGGCTCCGCTCAAGTCCTACGACACTCCGAACATCGTGGACGGCGGGTTTGTTCCACCGGAGTGGTGGCGTCGACTCCGGCCGGGTCGAACCGCCGCGCGGTCCCAGCTCGCGACCTACGACACAGGCCGAGGCCGATCTGTCAGCCGAGCCGGGTGTCGACGAGTCGCACGAACCACCCGACGGCCACGGCGGTCGCCGCGGCCACACCGCCGAGGGTGGCGACGTAGACCACCAGGTCGCGCCAGGAACCGTCCGGGCGGATTCCGATCGCGAGCATCGCCACCGTGGCTGCCGCCGTTCCCGTGACGGCCAGCAGGGTGTGGCTGATATGAGTCCGCGGACGGTACGGGTGCGCCCACCCGATCAGGAGCAGCATCAGGGCGCCCCAGGCAAGACAGATCGAGATCGAGGCGACGACGTCGCTGGGGCGGTGCCAGGCTGCGACGATCGTTCCCACCCCGGTCAAGGTGATCGCCGCCGCGGCGGCGAAAGCCGCCAGCCCGCGACCGGCCGCGGGTACGACCAGGAGCAATGCCAGCACCACCGACGTGACGACCGTCGTATGGCCGCTGGGAAGGCTGTTGGAGTCCCAGTGGCCGAGGTCTGGGCGAGAGAACACGTAGTTCTTGAGCACCTGTGTCGTCAGGTTCGCACCTGCGACGAGCACGACGGCCGAGGCCGCGACCAGCCGCTGGCCGCGCCACAAGGCGATCACGACGCAGACGAACAGGCACAGCGCGGCCGAACCGATGGACACGTCACCGAGGAGCTGCGCGATCCCGTGCCGGATCCCGTAGGGTGCGCCGACCCGGAGCCGGGCGGCTTCGTCGACCCGCTGTCCATCGGCTGTGCGGACGAACAGCCAGTACACCGCGCCGAGCACGGCAACGGATGTCGCCAGCGCCAGCAGCGGCGGCCACGCCGATGCCCGGCTGCTGTCCGGAGCCCGTCCGGACCTCGGCGCCGCAGCGTAGACGGCGTCGGTCACCTGGTCCTCCTCTCGGCGTTCACCCCGGACTTGGTGGCGCGCCTCTGTCTCATTGTGCCGGAGGGACCCAACCCGGCCCATCGGCTACTCTTCGCGCTCAAATGTTTGCGCAGAGTTGACACGCGGGGTTACGGTCTGGTGTGCGAGAGATCCTCGCCTGCGAGGCATCGGCCTGTACTCGGGCGGGGGTCCCGCCCCCCGGTTCATCTGGAGGCATCGCCGATGCAGTCTTCCACGACCCGAGCCAGGACCCGGCGGGCCATCGCGCTCCTTGCCGCCGGCCTGGTGGTCGGGACCATGTCGGCACAGTCGGTGGCCACGGCGCGGACTGCTGTCGGAGGGCATCACCTGCGTCCTTCCGTGCCGGAGAGGCCGGTGAAGGAGCTGCTTGGACCGCCGCGCGCAGCCCTGCAGGGGTTGAGCGCACCGGTGGCCGAGGGCCTCCCGGTCACCGCGCCCCGAGGGATCAGGACGCGGATCGATGGCCTGACCTTGGCGGACCAGCGAACGGCCGCGGCAGGTAACTCGGGTACCACCGAGCCGCCCGACCAGGCGTTGTGCGTGGGCAACGGCTACGTGCTCGAAGGCGTCAATGACGTCTTCGCGATCTACTCCACCACCGGAGCCAAGCTCACCGGCACCCAGTCGTACGACCCCTTCTGGAACGACGGGACGCCGGAGATCATCCGTCACCCCGATGGCACGTCGACGTTCGGTCCGCTGGTGACCGACCCCAAGTGCTACTACGACCCCATGCTCAAGCGGTTCTTCATGACCATGCTCGAGTTGGGGGTCGACCCGACCACGGGTGACTTCACCGGTGCGAGCTCGGTGAACATCGCTGTCAGCAGGTCATCGAGACCCACGACCACGGCCTCGGGATGGCACCTGTACGCACTGAACGTACGAAACGACGGGACAGAGGGGACGTCCTCTCATCCGGGGTGCCCCTGTTTCGGCGACCAACCGCTGATCGGCGCGGACAGACACGGCTTCTATGTCACGACGAACGAGCTCCCGATCTTCCAAGCCGGCTTCAACGGGGCCCAGCTGTACGCGATGGACAAGAGAGCCCTCGCAAACGGACAGCTGAAGGTGCAGCGCCTGGAGGCAGTCGACAGGCAGCTGGCCGAGGGTGTGGCCTACAGCGTCCAGCCGGCCACGTCGCCCAGCGCGTCTGAGTGGTCCAGCAGGGCCAACGGCACGGAGTACTTCATGTCGGCGCTGGACTACGCCCACGGGTACGACAACCGCATCGCGGTCTGGGCAATGACCAACACCCAGTCGCTGACGACCCCCCGTCCCGCTGTGCACGTCTCAGCCAGAGTCATCGGATCTGAGGTCTACGGCGTGCCGCCGCCCGCGGTGCAGAAGGACGGTCCGACACCACTGGGAACGGTGTTGGGAGAGGACGAGAACCGGATCGAGTCGAATGACGATCGGATGAACCAGGTGGTGTATGCGGATGCCAGACTGTGGAGCGCAGTGGACACAGGAGTGCGGAGCTCGGTGTCGAGTCCTCCCGATGCGGGAATCGCGTACTTCGTGGTGTCGCCGCGGTCGACATCCGCTGCCGGTGTGCCCCCGTCCATTGATCACCAGGGATACGTGAACGTCGCCGGCAATCACCTGGTCTTCCCCTCGATCGGTGCGACATCCGACGGCGATGCGGTCATGGTCTTCACGCTGACCGGTCGGGAATATCACCCCTCCGCCGCCCAGGTCCACCTTGCCGGCTCCGGGGCGCTGTCCAGCGCAGTCGAGATGGTGAAGCCGGGCGTGATGCCGGCCGACGGCTTCTCCGGTTACGCCGCGTTCGGCGGTGCCGGGGTGGAGCGGTGGGGTGACTACAGCGCAGCGGTCGCGGATGGCCGCGGTCACGTCTGGACCGCGGTCGAGTACATCCCAGGCACCTTCGGCTTCCCGGTCTTCCGGGCGAACTGGGGGACCTACCTGTCCAGCGTCTCTCCCTGATCGAGGTCATCAGGCCAGCAGAGCTAGCCCAGAGGTCGCCCACCGCACCAGACGTCGCGCACCAGCGGCACACCGGGACGGTAGGCGAGGTGTAGATACGACGGTGCGTCCAGGACGACGAGGTCCGCGCGTGACCCGTTGCTGAGCCGCCCGACGTCGGTACGCCGCAGCGCCGCAGCGCCGCCGGCGGTCGCCGACCAGAGCGCCTCGGCCGGGCTGAGGTGCGTCTCCCGCACCGCCAGCGCGATGCAGAAGGGCATCGACGAGGTGTAGCACGATCCCGGGTTGCAGTCGGTTGCCAGCGCCACCGTCACCCCCGCGTCGACCATCCGACGGGCATCGGGATACCGCGAGCGGGTCGAGAACTCCACGCCGGGTAGCAGCGTGGCCACGACTCCGGCATCGCGCATCGACGCGACGTCCTCGTCGCTGGCGTAGGTGCAGTGGTCGGCGGCGGCGGCCCCGAGCTCACAGGCCAGCGCGATCCCCGGCCCGGGCCCGAGCTGGTTGGCGTGGATGCGGGGGGCGAGGCCGACGTCAGCGCCTGCGCGCAGCACGGTACGCGCCTGGTCGGCGTCGAAGGCGCCCCGCTCGCAGAAGACGTCGATCCAGGTCGCGTGCGGCGCGCAACGCTCCAGCATCGGGCCGGTGACCAGCTCGAGGTAGCCGTCGGGGTCGCCGGCGTACTCCGGCGCGACGACGTGCGCCCCCAGGAAGGTCGTCTCCGCGCTGAACTGCCGGGCAATGGCCAGCGAGCGAGCCTCGTCGAGCACCGACAGCCCGTAGCCGCTCTTGATCTCCACAGTCGTGGTGCCCTGCCGGAGCATCTCTGCGACCAGCCCGGCGACCGTGGCCACGAGCTGCTCGTCGGTGGCGGCGCGGGTCGCGGCGACGGTGGTCGCGATCCCACCGGCCGAGTACGCGCGGCCCTGCATCCTGGCGGCGAACTCCTCTGCCCTGTCGCCGGCGAAGACCAGGTGCGAGTGTGAGTCGACGAAGCCGGGCAGAACAGCGCCACCCGCCACCCACGCCTCGTCGGCTGCCGGCGCCTGCTGGCGTGGTCCGACCCAGGCGACCCTGTCCCCGTCGACGATCAGAACGGCGTCGGTGAGCACGCCGAGCGGCGACTGGTCCCCGACCGTCGGGTCGTTCGTCACCAGCTCGCTGATCCCGGTGATCGCGACGCTGGTCACGCGACCACCACACGACCGCCGGCGACGACATGGGTAACGTCCGCCGCGGTTGCCGCGAAGACGACAGTGTTCACAGTGCTCCCCGTGTCGCGGGTGCGCCAGGAGTCGGTGCGCAGCGTCACGAGATCCGCCGATGCCCCGGCGACGATCATGCCGGCGTTGCCGTACCCCAGCGACGCGTGTCCGCGGCAGGTGGCGGCAGACAGCAGCTCGTCCGCGGTCCAGTTCCCGCGCCGCTGCGAGACGAGCCGCTCGTTCATCTCGACCGCCCGCATCTCCTCGTACATGTCGATGACCGCATGGCTGTCCGAACCGAGCGTCAACACCGAGCCGGCATCCGCGAGCCGTCTCGAGGGCCCGACGCCGTCGGCGAGATCTCGCTCGGTCGTCGGGCAGAAGCACGCGTGGCTGTGGCTGCCGCCGAGCAGCTCGATATCGGCGTCGCTGAGATGGGTCGCGTGCACAGCGGTGGTGCGCGGGCCGAGGACACCGGCTTCGTACAACACCCGAGTCGGGCTCTGGCCGTACGCCGTCGTGCACTCGTCGTTCTCGGCCACCTGCTCGGAGACGTGCACGTGCAGCGGGGCAGAGTGCGCGTGTGCCCATGCGGCCACCGTCTCGATCTCGTCGCGCGGCACGGCGCGCACCGAGTGGACCGCCGCCCCGATGACCACGTCGTCGTCGGCCTCGTAGCGCCCGTGCAGGTCCTGCACCCGGCGCGCCCAGCTCCCGGCGTCACCGTCGCCGAACCGTTGCTGGACCCCGGTCAGCTGCTGTCCGATCCCCCCGGCGAGGTAGCAGGTGTCGAGCAGCGTGATCCGCATACCGCACCCGGTTGCGGCGGCGATGAGCGCCTCCCCCATCGCGTTCGGGTCGGCGTACGGCGCTCCTCCGGGAGCATGGTGGAGGTAGTGGAACTCACCTACGGCGGTGATCCCACCGGCCAGCATCTCCGCGTAGACCGACCGAGCCAGTGTGTGGTAGCTGTCCGGATCGAGGCCGGCGGCCACCGCGTACATCCGCTCCCGCCATGTCCAGAACGAGCCGTGCCCGGCCTGGGTCTGTCCTCGCAGCGTTCGATGGAACGCGTGGCTGTGGCAGTTGGCCAGCCCGGGGATCGTGATGCCGGCCAGCAGCGTCGCCCGCTCCGGCGGGTCGGCGACGCCGGTGTCGACCCGATCGACATAGCCGCCCTCGACCTCAACCAGGACCGCGTCCTCGAGCCGGCCAGGACCCAACCAGGCCTGCTCGCACCAGTACGCGTCCGTCGTCATCGGGCGTGGCCCTGACCGTCGGTCGCAAGCGCGGCGAGCACCGTTGAGAGTGCGTCGACACCGGCCAGGCAGTCGGCTTCATCCGCGTGCTCCTCGGGGGAGTGTGAGACCCCGGTCGGGTTGCGGACGAACAGCATCGCGGAGGGGACGCCGGCGCTCGAGAGCACCCCGGCGTCGTGTCCGGCGCCGGTGGCGAGAACTGGCACACCGCCGAGCAGCTGCCCGAGCCGTTCG
>JBKPNJ010000038.1:0-12082 GCA_046732575.1 Actinomycetota bacterium | reverse complement strand
GGCGCCATCTGGGTCGGCGTGAGCGCACTTGTCTGCTTCGGTGCCCTGCCTGGAGTGGTAGCGCTGGCCGGCGGTGTTCTCGTGCTGCAGGTCGCGGCATCGCTGATCGGTGCGGCGGTCTACTGCGGCGTGTTGTGGCGGATCCGCGATCAGGTTGGGTTGCGAGCGTTCCGCGGCGTGCTGCGCAGCAGGGCGGCGTACAAGGCGAGCCGGCAGACAGTCATGCAGTGAACCGGGCCTGTCCGGCAGCGCCCCTCGGGCGTGGCCGCACGCCGGCTGAGGACTGGCTAGAGCGGCGCGCTCAGCTGCGGTGACTCCAGCGACCCGACGAAGGCCTGGGTCTTGGCGCGCGACTCGTCCAGCGGCCAGTAGGCGGCGTCCCGTGAGTTCGCCGTCGAGTTGAAGTAGCACACGATTCCCACCTGGTCGGCGTTGTCCTCGATCCAGGCCCACGAGTCGGTCCACCACTGCGAGGCGTCGGTGGACCGGTACTGCTCGGTGCAGGCGATCTCACCGATGCCGATCATCAGGTGGCGGAAGCCCCGCTGCGCCATCCAGGCCCGCACCAGATCCATCCTGCCGCCGAGAGACTCCCCCGACACCCCTTCGTAGACGTCGAGTCCCAGGAACGCGGCGCGGCTGAGGACACTGGCCGGCAGGTAGGGGTCCGGGTCAGCGCGGGCGTTGTTCGGATTCCACTCCCAGCTACCGATGATGGGCACGAACGCGACGTTCGCCAGACCGGTCTCCTCTTGCATCACGTCGTGGATGTGCGTCCATGCCCTGGCGAAATCGGGGCCGGCGCCGGCCGGCTCGTTCGTCGGTTCGTGGTGGAAGGTGGCGACGATGGGCTGGGCGTGCGCGGCATACCTCCGGGCCCTTGCTCGAATCGATTCGTCGTGCTCGCCGGCGGCTATCTGACTCCACCCACGCGCCGCGTTGATCGGCGGCTTGAAGGAGATCCACGGAAGCCTCCTTGCGTCGTGGCTTGCGGTGATCGCCGCATCCTCCTCGCCGGACTCCTCCCAGTCGAAGTACGAGCGGTAAGCGCGCAGCTGGTACGCGTGGCCGGCCAGGGACTCGGTGGACCCGCTCACGCCCAGATAGACCCGACCCGGTTGGTGTCCTGGCCAGAGCCCGCCGGTGAACGGCGAAGGGGGCGGAGGCGGGTTTGTGCCCCCGCCGGCGCGAAGCTCCGCGCTGCGGGGACGGTGATCGATGAACCAGCCGCCGAGGCCCACCAGGGTTGTCAGCGAGCCTCCAACGAGAACGGAGCGAAGGAAGGTACGCCGGTCCACCCCGCCGCACCCCGCTCAATAAGCCCCGTCTCGCCGGAACACGGCACCCGCCGTCCTGGCCGCGATCCTGGCATCCATGCTCGGGGTCCAGTTGTCCACGTAGTCCAGATCCAACCTGACCGACTCACTCCAGGCAAGGTTGGACCGCCCGCTGACCTGCCAGAGCCCCGTCATGCCGGGCTTGATCGCCAGCCGCCGACGGGCCCAGTCATCGTACCTGGCCACCTCCTCCGGCAGCGCCGGCCGAGGACCGATCAGCGACATCTGACCGCGTAGGACGTTGACCAGCTGCGGCAGCTCGTCCAGCGATGTCCGGCGCAGGAAGCGCCCGAAGCGGGTGATCCGCGGGTCGTTCTCCATCTTGAACAGTGGACCGTCGAGATGCTGGTTGGTCTCGGAGAGCTCGCTTCGCCGCATCTCTGCGTCAAGGTGCATCGTCCGCAGTTTCAGCATCGTGAAGGTCTGGCCACCGGTGCCCACTCGTGTCTGCCGAAAAAGAGCCGGACCGGAGGAGTCCAGCCGTACCAGCGCCATCAGGATGCCCAGAACCGGCATCGCGACGAGGGAGATGAGGACCGCGGCCACCCAGTCGATCGCCGACTTCACGACGGCGATGCGGCCCTGGGATCGTCGGGGCAACAGGTCGAGTACGAGCCGCCCGTCCTCGGTGCGCGCCCGCACCCGGTCCCGACCGACGTCCTGCAGCGGGGTCACCACGCACAGCCGCGTCGTGGTGGGCTCCAGCGCCCAGGCGAGCCGGCGTAGATCGGTGGGGGACAGCCCGGCGCCTGGAAGCACAGCTATGACATCGGCGTCGACGAGCTCCGCAGACGCAGCGGCCTCCGCGGGGCTGCCGAGCAGCGGAAGAGCGTGTCCGATTCCTTCGACTCCTTCACTGGGCAGGTCGCTGAGGTTGAGGCATACACCGACGGGTTTGAATCCGCTGTCGTTGCTGTCCCACTGCTCTGCGAACTCCGCCACGCTGTCCAGAGTGCCGACCAGGACGGCTGACTCCTGCACACCTTGGCGGGGGACCACGTTGAGCCGCGCCATGAGCAGCCGCAGGGCGGTCGAGAGGAGCGCAGCCAGCGCAACGGTGACTGTGAGGCGCACCGATCCCCGGTTGTTCGCAAGCAGGTTCACGATCGCGACCACCGCGACGCAGGCTACCGCCCACCGCCATGGCGTTCTCATGCTCAGCCGCTTGGCCCTGCCGTCCTGCTGACCGAGGATTCCGATGCCGGCCGGCCACGCCACCATGACCACCAGCGTGAGCACCGGTTGCCGAACAGTCAGCATGCTCATCGTGCTGGCCAGCGATGCGGAGACGAAATCGCCCAGCAGCTGGATGCGCCCGAGCCTGTCGACACCGAGCCGGGTCGCGCGAACCTGTCCCCCGAGCGCCTTGCCCACCTCGGCACGGGATGAGCGACCCGCCGACTGAAAGACGGTCACTGCTCTACCCCCATCCCACGCTGTCGCGGCACACGGATGCACATACCAACCCAGTCTCAGCGGTCGTCCCCGGCGGATTGCTTGCCTTTTGTCCAGATCACGTAAGGTAGTCGATTACGGACAGTCAGGGAAGCCTTGCCGACTGGACCGTAGCAGATCACAGGTAGCGGATCGGCGCAGGTCGGGATCGGGTGCCGCTATGACTGATGCCTGGGGGACGCCCCTCCTCGATCGGTCTCCATACCCCACAGCGTCCAACGCGTGGTGGATACCCGAAGTTACGACTGGGCATGCGCGGCCACCGGATCTCCACGTTCTCACCCGAGTCGCTACGGTCGGTAGTGCTCCAGTCGACGCGGCGTCTGCGGCTGAGAACGCTGACTGATCAGGGATGGAACGTGTTCTGTGTCGCGACCAGACCCTCCACGACGAGGGACCGGGTGACGTCTGCCGCGCGATCGATGATGAAGCCGACGTCCTCGCGCTCCGCGGCCCGGAAGTCGGAAAGCACGAAGTCCGCCGGGTCCTGGTGTCCCGGCGGTCGCCCGATGCCGATCCGCACACGCAGGAACTCACCAGAACCAAGTGCCTGCCGCAACGAGCGCACCCCGTTGTGGCCGCCATCACCGCCGTCCTGCTTGACCCGCACCGTTCCGAAGGGGAGGTCGAGCTCGTCATGCACGGCGATGATCCTGCCCAGCGGAATCTTGTAGAAGGCCGCAATCGAGGCGATCGGGCCTCCTGACTCGTTCATGAAGGAGCGAGGCCGGGCGAGAATCACCCGGTGACCCGGTGGCTCCCCGAGCCGCCCTTCGACCACCTCCGCCCGTCCGGAACGGTGCGACCTCCATGTTCCCTGCAGACGTGCAGCCAGCAGGTCGGTAACCAGGTAGCCGGCATTGTGACGCGTCCTTGAGTACCTCGGGCCCGGGTTGCCGAGCCCCGCAACCAACCACATCTCGTCACTCATGCGCGCCGACCCCGGTGCCAGGACCATCGTCCGCACCAACTGTGAGACATATCGAAGCCGACTCGGCCGCCAGCACGTGGCCGCCGGGCGGAACGCGGACCCGGCGCGGTCACTCGGCGTCGGGCGCCGCCTCGGCGGTCTCCTCGGGCTCGGCGGTGGCCGCCTCCTCTGCGGCGGCGATCGACTCGTCCGACTCCTCGCGCTCGATGCCGACCTCGGCCTCGGCCTCGGCCAGCTCGGCCTCGACCTCCTCGATCGACGGCGCGGCGGTGATGTTGACCACCAGCGCCTCCGGGTCCAGCTGGAGAGTCGAACCCTCGGGCAGGCGTATGTCCTTGGCGAGGATCTGAGAGCCGACGGGGAGGCCCTCGATCGACACCTCCACCGACTCGGGGATGTGGGTGGCCTCGGCCTCGAGTGAGATCGTCGTGTGCTCGGTCACGACCAGCGTGTCCACCGCGGCGGCGCCGACGAGGTGGACCTGCACGTCGACGGTCACCTTCTCTCCCCGGCTCACGATGAGCAGGTCGGCGTGCTCGATGAACCCCTTGATCGGGTCGCGCTGCACCTGCTTGGGGAGCGCGAGCTGGCTGGCGCCGTCGAGCTCGATCGAGAGCAGAGCGTTCGCCGTCTTCAGGGCGAGCATCAGATCGTGACCCGGGAGCGTGACGTGGACCGGGTCGGTGCCGTGTCCGTACAGAACTGCGGGGACCTTGGCCGCGCGCCGAATGCGGCGGGCGGCGCCCTTGCCGAACTCATTGCGTGGCTCGGCGTGGATTGTGACCTCGGGCACGAGGGTCTCTCCTCAGCGGCTACGTCGTTGATGATCGTGGGGAATGGCTGATCTGCGGCTACCAAGCGAGGCGCACGCAGCGCCGAGGTAACCGGCGAAGTTTACCCCGTCCACCACAGCCGAGGCGAATCCCGCGGCAGTGCTCAGGCGTTGCCGTCGAACAGGCTGGTCACCGAGCCATCCTCGAACACCTCACGGATCGCCCGGCTGATCAGCGGAGCGATCGACAAGACGGTGAGCTTGTCGAACCGGCACGAGTCGTGGATCGGCAGTGTGTTGGACACGATCACCTCGCTGATCGGCGAGTTCTTGAGCCGATCGACCGCCGGGCCCGACAAGACCGCGTGGGTCGCCGCGCAGATCACGCCTGCCGCGCCGTGGTCCATCAGGGCCTCGGCGGCCTGGGTGATCGTGCCCGCGGTGTCGATCATGTCGTCCATCAGCAGGCAGACCCTGCCCTCCACCTGGCCGATCACCGCTTGCACGACCACCTGGTTGGCCCGGTTGGGGTCCCGTCTCTTGTGGATGACCGCGAGCGGAGCGTCGAGCCGGTCGGTCCACTGGTCCGCCACCCTGACCCGGCCGGCATCGGGAGACACAACTGTCATCGTGGAGGTGTCGTACGTCTTCTCGACGTAGTCGGCGAGGACGGGCAAGGCGAACAGGTGGTCGAGTGGGCCGTCGAAGAATCCCTGGATCTGGCCGGCGTGGAGATCCACCGCCATCAACCGGTCCGCTCCGGCGACCTTGAACATGTCGGCCATCAGCCGGGCCGAGATCGGCTCCCGGCCACGGTGCTTCTTGTCCTGGCGGGCGTACCCGTAGAACGGCAGAACGACGGTGATCCGCTTGGCCGACGCTCGCTTCAGGGCATCGACCATGATCAGCTGCTCCATGATCCAGTCGTTGATCGGCGAGGTGTGGCTCTGCATCACAAACGCGTCACAGCCGCGCACCGACTCCTCGAACCGCACGTAGGTCTCACCGTTGGCGAAGTCCCGGGCCGTCGTCGGAACCAGGCCCGAACCGAGCAGGGTTGCCACCTCGGCGGCCAGGCTCGGATGCGCTCGCCCGGTGAACAGCATCAGGTTCTTCTCGTTGCTGCGCTTCATGCCGGTCACTGGGCCGCCTCCTCCGTTCGCGCAGGTGGATCGCCGACTTCGGCTTGGGCGCGCTCGGCTGCCAGCGCCGCCGCCGTGCCGGGACGCTTCCTCAGCACCCAGTCCTCGATGTGCCGCTGCGCACCGGAGGAGACTGCCAGCGCCCCAGGGGGAACATTACGGCGTACGACCGCTCCGGCCCCAGTCGCGGCGCCGTCACCGACCTCTACCGGCGCGACGAATGTGTTGTCCGAGCCCGTCGCGCAGTGGCTGCCGATCGATGTCCGGTGCTTGTGCACGCCGTCGTAGTTCGCGGTGATGGTCCCCGCTCCGATGTTCGTCTGCGCGCCGATGCTGGCGTCGCCGATGTAGGACAGATGCGGCACCTTCGCGCCGTCGTCGATCTCGGAGTTCTTGATCTCCACGAACGTGCCGATCTTGCCGCTCGCGCCCAACTTGGTGCCGGGGCGCAGGTAGGCGAACGGCCCGACGCTGGCACCGGCGCCGATGAACGAGTCGGAACCGTGCGTGCGCCTGATCGTGGCGTGTTGCCCCACTGTCACGTCGGTGAGCGTGGTGTCGGGCCCGACGACCGCTCCGGTGGCCACCGACGTCGTTCCGTGCAGCTGTACCCCCGGGAGCACCGTCGAATCCGGCTCCAACGTCACGGTGTCGTCGACCCAGGTGGTTGCGGGGTCGACGATCGTGACACCGGCCAGCATATGCCGTCGCACGGTCCTCCGGTTGATCTCGGCGCCGATGTCGGCGAGCTGGCTGCGGTCGTTGACGCCTTCGGTCTCACGTGCGTCGCCCGACAGCAGCGCACCGACTGTGCGGTCGTTCCGGCGGGCGATCTTGACCACATCGGTGAGGTACAGCTCACCTTGGTCGTTGTCGCGGCCGAGCTCGGCCAGCGCCGCGGCAAGGAAGGCGATGTCGAAGGCGTAGACACTCGAGTTGCACTCCGTGATCTCGCGCTGTGCGACTGTGGCGTCGCGATCCTCGACGATCTCGCGCACCGCCCCCGACTCGTCCCGCACGATCCGGCCGTACCCGGAGGGATCGGCGAGCTGGGCGGTGAGCACCGTCACGGCGCACTCGAGGTCGTGGTGTTGGCGTACCAGCGACAGGATCGTCTCCGGCGCGAGCAGTGGCGCGTCCCCCGGCGTCACCACGACCGTCCCGGACGGCCGTCCCAGCGCCGCCAGACCGACCTGCGCGGCATGTCCCGTGCCGTGCTGTTCCTCCTGAACGGCGACTACCGCCTGCGGGTCAGCCTCCTCGAGGAAGGCACGGACATGCTCGCGGCCGTGTCCGATGACGACGACGACGCCGCCCGGGTCCGTCTGGTGCACGGCCCTGAGCACGTGCCCGAGCAAGGGACGCCCGCCCACGGCGTGCATCACCTTGGGCAGGGCCGACTTCATCCGGGTTCCGACGCCGGCGGCGAGGACGATGACCGAGGCTGCGCGCATATCCGTCACGCTCCCCGGGTAGGAGTCGAACCTACGTCGCTAGTCCGCATTCAAAGTGCGGCGGGCCCTGCCGGCAGACCAACCGGGGAATGATGCGGGCCCAGTTTACGAGTCAGGCCGTTCGGGCCCTCTGCGTGAACCGGCGGACAGGCGCGCCGTCCGCGCCACGCCGAAGGATTTGCCACGGTTACGGAACCGTAGGTTACGGTTGCGTAAGTAGCCACTTCTAGACAGGACCCTGCGATGACCTCTACTGCCCTGGCCGACCGGAGAACAATCGACGCCCCGACCGCCTCCGGCACCCTCGGCGACGACCAGCAGTCCCGGACCGAGAAGATCATCTTGGCGGCGTTCATCGCTGTGCCCTTTCTGGCGGTGCTCGCGGCGGTGCCCATTGCCTGGGGAGGCTGGCTGGGGTGGCACGACATCGCGCTGGCTGCAGTCATGTACTTCGTCACCGGCCACGGGATCACCGTCGGCTATCACCGCTACTTCACGCACAAGTCGTTCAAGCCGAACCGGGCGGTGAAGGTGGCCCTGGCGATCACCGGCTCGATGGCCATCCAGGGCCCGGTGATCCGTTGGGTCGCCGATCACCGCAAGCATCACAAGTTCTCCGACCGCGACGGTGACCCCCACTCGCCTTGGCGGTACGGCGACACGGTGCCGGCGCTGATGAAGGGACTGCTGTACGCCCACGCGGGCTGGCTGTTCGACACCGAGCAGACCCCGCAGCGCCAATATGCCCCTGACCTGCTCAAGGACCGCGACCTGGTGCGGGTCTCGCGGCTGTTCCCCTGGCTGGTGGTGGCGACGCTGCTGCTGCCGCCGCTGGTCGGCGGTCTCTGGTCCTGGTCGTGGCAGGGTGCGCTCACCGCATTCTTCTGGGCGTCACTGGTCCGGGTTGCACTGCTGCATCACGTCACCTGGTCGATCAACTCGATCTGTCACGCCGTCGGCGAGCGGCCGTTCAAGAGCCGCGACAGGTCCGGCAACGTCTGGTGGCTGGCCATCCCCTCGATGGGCGAGTCCTGGCACAACCTGCACCACGCCGACCCGACCTGCGCCCGTCACGGTGTCCTGCGTGGGCAGATCGACACCTCGGCGCGTATCATCTGGCTGCTGGAGAAGCTCGGCTGGGTCGACGGGGTCCGCTGGCCGGTCAAGGAGCGGCTCCAGGCGAAGCGGGTAGCGACTTCGGTCGGCACCGACGGCTGACGCAGCCAGGGTCAGCCCTCGCCCGCTGGCAGAATGACCGGGTGACCTCGCCTCCTGATGACGGCAAGTCCCGGCGTGCCACTCGATCGCGCATGACCAGCGCCGAGCGGCGTGAGCAGCTCATCGACATCGCCCGCACGGTGTTCGCCGAACGCGGGTTCGAGGGCACGTCCATCGAGGAGATCTCAGCGCGGGCGTCGGTTTCCAAGCCGGTCGTGTACGAGCATTTCGGCGGCAAGGAAGGCATCTACGCCGTTGTCGTCGACCGCGAGGTGCGGCGGCTGCTGGAGATGATGCGCGCCGCTCTCACCGCCGGTGACCCTCACGAGCTGTTGGAGCAGGCGGCACTGGCCCTGCTCGACTACATCGATGACTCCTCCGACGGCTTCCGCATCCTCGTCCGGGACTCCCCGCTCGGCTCGGCGTCCGGATCGTTCGTGACGATCATCAGCGACGTCGCCTCGAGGGTCGAGCACATCCTCGCCGAGGAGTTCTCCTCACGGGGGTTCGATCCAAAGAACGCGCCGATGTACGCGCAGATGCTGGTGGGGATGGTCGGCACGACCGGGCAGTGGTGGCTGGACGCCCGTAAGCCGACGAAGACCGTCGTCGCCGCGCACCTGTGCAACCTCGCCTGGCACGGCCTGTCCCGGCTCGAGCAGTCACCCACGCTGTCGGCGCTCCGCGACGACTAGGACCGTGCGGTGGCGACCGCGAAGACGCGGCGGAACGGCAGCACGGTTCCGAAGTCCTGTGCCGGGTACGCCTCGGCCAGCCGCCGTGAGTACTCCTGCTCGAACTCCGCCCGCTGCGGTTCCGGTAGCGCTTGCAGCACCGGGCGGGCACCGGTCCCGGAGATCCACCGGAACACCGGATCGGGCCCGGACAGCACCTGGAGATAGGTGGTCTCCCAGGCGTCGACGGTGCATCCGAGCCGGGTCAGGACGTCGAGATAGACCCGTGGGTCGTACGCACGAGGCCTGGCGACGCCTCCGACGAACCGCGCGAATCGCGGATCGGCGGCCAGCTCGTGCAGGAGACGATGGCTGGGCTCGGCGAAGTTGCCCGGTACCTGCAGCGCCGCGCAGCCACCGGGAGCCAGCCAGCCGACCAGTCGCCCGAGCAGCTCCAGATGGTCCGGGATCCATTGCAACACGGCGTTCGCCACCAGTACGTCGACAGCGTGCCCGGGACGCCAGGAGCGCAGGTCGGCCCGTTCGAACGAGAGCCTCGGCAGCACTGGGAGCTCCTCGGCGGCGCGGATCATCTCCGCGGAGCTGTCGACGCCGAGCACGGTGGCACCCGCCCAGCGACGGGGCAGTGTGGCAGTGAGGTTCCCCGGTCCGCAGCCGACGTCGACGACGAATGCGGGTTCCTGGGCGGTGACCCGGGCCAGGAGCTCATGGAAGGGTCGGCCGCGCTCCGCCGAGAACGCCAGATAGCTCCCCGCGTCCCAGGAATGCTGGGTCATCAGTGGCCGGTCCCGTGCAGCCGGCGGCTCCGATCCCTACCCACCCGCACCAGCGAGCATCGCACGGCCGAGAGTTTCGCAACCGAAGTCTCTCGATGTCAAGACTCTTACCGCTACGCTGACAGGGTGCGCGACGAGGTTGACCGGCTGGTTGAGGCTTGGCACCGGGAGCGGCCCGAGCTGGACGTCGCACCGATGGAGGTCTTCAGCAGGGTCACGCGGCTGAGCCGTCATCTCGACCGTATGCGGCGCCGGGTGTTCGCCGAGCACGGCCTCGAGCTGTGGGAGTTCGACGTCCTCACCGCCCTGCGCCGGGCCGGCGAGCCCTTCCAGCTGTCGCCGGGCACCCTGCTCCGCGAGATGCTGGTCACCAGCGGCACGATGACGAATCGGGTCGACCGGTTGGCCGCACGAGGCTTCGTGACCCGGCTGCCCGATCCCGGTGACCGGCGTGGAGTCCTGGTGCAGCTGACATCGAGCGGCATCGGCGCTGTCGATGCGGCCTTCGACGGGCTCATCTTCCGCGAGCGGGAGCTGCTCAGCGACCTGCGGGAAGCAGACCGACGGCGGCTGGTCGATCTGCTGAGGTCGATGGTCGCCCCCTTCGATGAGGACACCTAACGGTCCGCGGCCTCGAGCCACGCCTGCTCGAGCGCCTCGCGCTGCGTTTGCAGCTCGCGTAGCTCCTGCTCGACCTCGACAAGCTTCTCGTAGCTGCTCGCGTGCGCAGCCATCTGTTCATACAGCTTCCCCTCGCGCGCCGACAGTCTGGCCAGCTGCCGGTCCAGCCGGGCCAGATCCTTCGCAGCCGCGCGTTGTTCGCCCGCGGTGGACGGCCGGCGAGCGGTAGGCGATGACGAGCTGTCCGCGTCCGCTCGATCGCGCTCCTCGGCCATCCTCCGACGTCGGAGGAGGTACTCCTCCACCCCACCGGGCAGCATCTTCAGCGAACCATCGCCGAGCAGTGTCCAGACCGAATCGCACACCCGCTCGAGGAAGTACCGGTCGTGCGAGACGACGACGAGGGTGCCCGGCCAGCCGTCGAGGTAGTCCTCGAGCACTGTCAGGGTGTCGATGTCCAGGTCATTCGTCGGCTCGTCCAGCAGCAGGACGTTGGGCTCGAGCAGCAGCAGCCGGAGCAGCTGTAGGCGACGCTGCTCACCGCCCGAGAGGTCGCCTGAGCGTGCCGTCAGCCGATCACCGGTGAAGCCGAAGCGCTCGAGTAGGCGCGACACGCTGACCTCGCGACCGGCAGCGGTCTGGGCCACCCGGCGTACACCCTCGACGGAAGCCAGGACTCGCTCGGCCGGATCCGTCTCGGTCGGTGTCTGGGGGAGATGGGCCAGTGACACAGTGGTGCCGATGCGCACGCGGCCGGAGTCCGGGCGTAGCTCGCCGGCCAGCACGCGCAGCACCGTCGTCTTGCCGGCGCCGTTGGCCCCGACCACGCCGACCCGGTCGCCGGCCCCCAGCCGCCAGGTCACCTGGTTGAGCAGGACACGGCCGCCCAGTGTGATGTCCGCGTCCTCGATGTCGAGCACATCCTTGCCGAGCCGGCCGATGGCGAACCGCGCAAGCGCAACGGCGTCTCGAGGGGGCGGTTCGTCGGCGATCAGGGCGTTCGCGGCGTCGGTCCGGAATCTCGGCTTGGCCGTGCGGGCCGGCGGACCGCGCCGCAGCCAGGCCAGCTCCTTGCGCAGCAGGTTGCGACGTCGCTCATCACTGGCCTCGGCCTGTCGGGCGCGCTCGGTCCTGGCGAGGGTGAACGCGGCATAGCCGCCCTCGTAGGCGTCGACGACCCCGTCGTGCACCTCCCAGGTGGTGGTGCACACGGCGTCAAGGAACCAGCGGTCGTGGGTGACAACGAGAAGTGCGCACGAACGGCCGGCCAGGTGCCGCGCCAGCCAGTCGATGGCCTCCACGTCGAGGTGGTTCGTCGGTTCGTCGAGAACCAGGAGATCCACCTGCTGGAGCAGCACGGCTGCAAGCGAGCACCGGCGGCGCTCTCCGCCGGAGAGATGCTCGACGGGGCTGTCGAGGTCGATTCCGCTCAGCAGGCGTACGACGACCTCGCGGGTCGTGGGTTCGGACGCCCACTGGTGGTCTGCACGATCCCCGAGGACCACCGAGCGCACGGTCGAACCGGGCGCGAAGATGTCGTGCTGTCCGAGCAGACCGACCTGCAGACCTCGGGCGTGGACCACCCGGCCGGCGTCCGGCACGTCCAGCCGCGCCAGCAGGCGCAACAGCGTGGTCTTGCCATCCCCGTTGCGTCCTACAACGCCGATCCGGTCGGCCCGCC
>JBKPNJ010000037.1:0-22883 GCA_046732575.1 Actinomycetota bacterium | reverse complement strand
GCAGATCGCGCACGAGAGCCCGGTAGCGCTCCTCGAACACCAGGAGCGGCAGGGACATGCCGGGAAACAGCACGGTGCTCAGCGGGAAGAGGGGAAGGTGTTCGGTCACGGTCGCCACCGTACGGGGTGTCAACGGCGGGTGAGGTGGTCCGGCGGCGCCGTCGGCGCGCGCCCACGCCGGGTTCGTAGACTCCTGGCATGATCCGACGGCTTGACCTGCGCGGTCGGCTCGCGCGGGGGGAGGCGCTGGACTACCGCGCAGAGATCCCGCGCGCGGAGTTCGACGTAGCGGACGCGCTGAATGTCGTCCGCCCGGTCTGCGACGCGGTGCGGGAGCGCGGCGAGGCGGCCCTTGTCGAGTACGCCCGCAGATACGACCACGTGGAGCTGCGCCGCGTGAGAGTGCCGCCCGAAGCGGTGGCGGAGGCGCTCGGCGGGCTCGATCCACAGATCCGGTCGGCGCTGGCGCAGTCCATCGCGAGGCTGCGCCGCTCGTCGGAGGCCGAGCGCGGCTCCGACACGGTCACCAAGGTGGTTCCCGGGGGACACGTGACCCAGCGCCTGGTGCCTGTTGCGCGGGTCGGACTCTACGTGCCGGGTGGGCTGTCCCCGCTGGTCTCCAGCGTCGTGATGAACGTCGTCCCGGCACAGGTGGCGGGCGTCGGCTCGATCGCGCTGGCCAGCCCGCCCCAGCGCGACCACGGCGGACTGCCACACCCCACCGTTCTGGCTGCCTGCGGCCTGCTCGGCGTCGACGAGGTCTACGCGGCCGGCGGTGCGCAGGCGATCGCGATGTTCGCGTACGGCGCCGGGGAGTGCGCACCGGTGGACCTGGTGACCGGACCGGGAAACGTCTACGTCGTCGCTGCGAAGCGCCTGCTCAGGGGCAGGGTCGGGATCGACTCCGAGGCCGGCCCGACCGAGATCGCCATCCTCGCCGACGACAGCGCAGACCCTCGTCACCTGGCCGCCGACCTGATCAGCCAGGCCGAGCACGGCCCGCACTCGGCGAGCATCCTGGTGACACCGAGTCCGCACCTGGCCGCCTCCGTCGAGCAGGTCCTCGATACCGAGGTCGCCGCGACGAAGCACGCCGAGCGGGTGCGCAGCGCGCTGTCCGGACGCCAGTCGGCGATCGTGCTCGTCGACGACCTCGACCAGGGTCAGGACCTGCTCGATGCCTACGCCGCTGAGCACCTGGAGATCCACACCGTCGACGCCCGCCACCGGGCGATGCGAGTGACGAACGCCGGCGCCGTCTTCGTCGGGCCGTTCGCTCCGGTGTCACTCGGTGACTACTGCGCGGGCTCCAACCATGTGCTGCCGACGGGGGGGTGCGCCTGTCACTCCTCCGGCCTGTCCTCGCGGACCTTCCTGAAGACCGTCCAGGTCGTCGAGTACGACGAACCGGCGCTGCGTGGGGTCGCCCCAGAGGTGACCGCTCTCGCCGACGCTGAGGACCTGCCCGCGCACGGTGCCGCTGTTCGCGTCCGGTTCGAGCGGCCCTGATGGCCGCCCCCGCCGGCTTGCCGTTGCGGGCGGAGCTCCGTGGGCTCGTGCCGTACGGCGCCCCGCAGGTGGACGTACCGGTCCGCCTGAACGTGAACGAGAACCCGTACCCGCCCAGCGACCTCGTCGTCGCCGACATCGCCGCGGCAGTGGCCGGCGCCGCCCATACCCTCAACCGGTACCCCGACCGCGAGGCGGTGCAGCTGCGCACCGCGCTGGCGGGCTACCTCGGCCACCACCTGACGTCGGACAACGTCTGGGTCGCGAACGGGTCGAACGAGCTGATGCTGCACCTGCTGCAGGCGTTCGGCGGGCCGCGGGGCAAGGCGCTGGTGTTCGAGCCGACCTATTCCATGTACCCGGAGTACGCCCGCACGTCGCTGACCCCGCTGGTCACCGGCAACCGCGCCGAGGACTTCACCGTCGACATGACGGGGGCCGTCGAGCTGGTTCGGGCCGAACAGCCCACTGTCGTCCTTCTCACCTCGCCCAACAACCCCACCGGCACCGCTCTCGATCTGGAGACGGTGGCGGCCATCTGCGATGCGGCGACCGGAGTCGTCGTCGTCGACGAGGCCTACGCGGAGTTCCGCCGGGACGGCACTGCGAGCGCGCTGAGGTTGTGTTCCGCGTACCGCCACCTTGTCGTTACCCGGACCATGTCGAAGGCGTTCGCGCTCGCCGGCGCGAGGCTCGGCTACCTGGCCGCGGACCGGGCGGTGGTCGATTCGCTGCGCGTCGTGCGGCTGCCCTATCACCTCTCGTCGGTCACCCAGGCGGTCGCGCTCACCGCGCTCCGTCATCGCGGAGAGCTGCTGGGCAGGGTCGACGAGCTGCGCCGTGAGCGTGACGCCACCGTGCAATGGTTACGCGGCAACGGCCTGGCCGTCGCCGAGACCGACGCGAACTTCGTGATGTTCGGGCAGTTCGAGGACCGCCACCGGGTGTGGCAGGGGCTGCTGGGCCGCGGTGTCCTGATACGCGAGACCGGCCCCGACGGCTGGCTTCGGGTCTCGATCGGGACGACTGAGGAGATGACATCTTTTCGGGCCGCGCTACTGGAGGTACTGGGGACATGAGCCGTACCAGCCGCATCACCCGTGACACGTTGGAGTCCAAGGTGGTGGTCGAGCTCGATCTGGACGGCACGGGGCGTGCCGACGTCTCGACCTTGGTGCCCTTCTACGACCACATGCTGTCGTCACTGACGCGGCACGCGCTGTTCGACCTGCGGGTCCGGGCCGAGGGGGACATCCACGTCGACGCCCACCACACGGTTGAGGACGTCGCGATCGCGCTCGGGCAGGCATTGCGCGAGGCGCTCGGGAACAAGGCGGGCATCCGGCGGTTCGGCGACTCGCTGGTTCCGCTCGACGAGGCGCTGGTGCAGTGCGCGGTCGACCTGTCCGGACGCGCGTACTGCGTGCACTCCGGCGAGCCGGACGGCCAAGCCACCGTCTTGCTGGGAACTTCCTACCTCGGGTCGCTGACCCGGCACGTGTTCGAGACCCTCGCATCCGTCGCGGGGATCGCGTTGCATGTCCGGGTGCTGTCCGGCCGCGACCCGCATCACATCGCCGAGGCGCAGTTCAAGGCGCTCGCACGGGCACTGCGCGACGCGGTCTCGGTCGACCCGCGCGAGGGCGGCATCCCGAGCACCAAGGGCAGCTTGTGAGCCAGACCTGGCAGCCCGGACCACGAGTCGTGGTACTCGACTACGGATCGGGCAACGTGCGCTCCGCTGTCCGCGCGCTCGAGCGAGCCGGCGCGGACGTGACCCTGACCGCAGACGCCGAGCCGGCGCTCCGTGCCGACGGACTCGTCGTCCCCGGAGTCGGTGCGTTCGCCGCCTGCATGCGCGGCCTGCGGAACGTCCGTGGCCACCAGATCATCGGCCGCCGGCTCGCCGGCGGCCGTCCGGTCCTCGGCATCTGTGTCGGGTACCAGATCATGTTCGAGCGGGGCCTCGAGCACGGTTTGGAGACTGACGGCTGCGGTGAGTGGCCGGGCGTCGTCGAACGGCTGCAGGCGGAGATCCTGCCGCACATGGGCTGGAACACCGTCGAGCCACCCGCGGAGTCGGCCCTGTTCGACGGCGTGGCACGGGAGCGGTTCTACTTCGTTCACTCCTACGGCGTGCGCGAGTGGAGGCTCGTTCCCCGCCGCCCGCTGCGCCCGCCCGGGGTGACCTGGACCTCGTACGCCGGAGACCGGTTCGTGGCGGCGGTGGAGAACGGCCCACTCGTTGCCACCCAGTTCCACCCGGAGAAGTCCGGGGCAGCCGGAGCCCGGTTGCTCCGTAACTGGGTGAACTCGCTGTAGGCGCGGAACCCGACCCTCCCGGTTCACGTCTGAGGGCTGTGAGCGCACTGCATGGTCGGATCGCGATGATGTCCTCCTCTTTCGTCATGCTGGCCGTACTCGTCGCCGGTTGTGGCGAGCAGACCCCCGAGCCGCAGACCGGGGGGACGGGCACAGGCACCCGCAGCCCCGGTTCTGACACCACCGACAACGCACCACCTGGTTCGAGCAGCGGGCATGCAGCGACCGCGACAAGCGTCATCGTCCGCCAGACCGGCGGGCTCGCCGGAGTCGAACGCACCCTGACGATCGTGGAGGATGCCGCGCCACCTCCCGGAATGAGCCGGAGCGATGTCGATCGCGCACTTCGGATCGCCGCATCCCCAGCTTTCCGCTCGTTTCCGGTGACGAGGAGGAGGGCCCTGTGCTGTGACCACTTCACCTACTCCGTCTCGGTGATCTACAGCGACGGCAGCAGCCGCACGTTGACGGCCTCGGATGGGCGGCAGCATGCCGCACCGTTGGCCAGGCTGCTTCGGGTGGTCGGCTGACGCCGCCACTACGCTCGCAGCATGCCGTCTCTGGTGCTGCTGCCGGCCGTCGATGTGTCCGCAGGTCGGGCTGTGCAGCTGGTCCAGGGGTCGCCCGGCAGTGAGCGGGAGTTCGGCCACCCGCTGGAAGCGGCCCTGGCCTGGCAGCGGGCAGGCGCGGAGTGGATCCACCTCGTCGACCTCGATGCGGCGTTCGGACGTGGCGACAACCATCGCCTCTTGCAGGATCTGGTCGGCCGCCTCGACGTCGCGGTCGAGCTGTCCGGTGGCATCCGAGACGACCAGAGCCTCGAGGCCGCCCTGGCGACCGGCTGCCGCCGCGTCAACATCGGTACCGCAGCGCTGGAACACCCGTCGTGGTGTGCGCGGATCATCGGTGAGTACGGGGACCGGGTGGCGGTCGCGCTGGACGTCCGCGGCACCACGCTGGCGGCCCGCGGGTGGACGCGGCACGGGGGGGAACTCTTCGATGTCCTCGACCGGCTGAACCGGGCCGGATGCGAGCGCTACGTGGTGACCGACGTCGAGCGCGACGGCATGCTGCACGGGCCGAACCTCGAGCTGCTCGTCGCGGTCTGCCAGCACACCACGAGGCCGGTGATCGCCTCCGGAGGGGTCGCCAGCCTGGCAGACCTGCGGGCGCTCGCAGAGCTCACGCCGCTCGGGGTCGAGGCAGCGATTGTCGGCACCGCCCTCTACACCGGAGCGTTCACGCTGGAGGAGGCGCTGGCCCTGACCGGCCGGACCGGCACGGCATGAACCTGGCCGTTCGGGTGATCCCCTGCCTCGACGTGGACAACGGACGCGTCGTCAAGGGAGTCAACTTCACCGGTCTGCGCGACGCCGGGGATCCGGTCGAGCTGGCGCAGCTGTACGACCGCGAAGGCGCCGACGAGCTCACGTTCCTCGACATCTCTGCGTCGCGGCAGGCACGCGAGACCACCTACGAGCTGGTCCGGCGGACGGCCGAACAAGTCTTCATCCCGCTGACGGTCGGCGGTGGGGTACGGACGGTCGGCGACGTCGACCGGCTGCTGCGCGCCGGAGCGGACAAGGTAGCGGTCAACACCGCGGCGATCATCCGCCCGGACATCATCGCCGAGATCGCCGAGCGGTTCGGCTCCCAGGTCCTGGTCCTGTCCGTCGACGCCCGGCGCTCGACAGCCACCGAGTCCGGTTACGAGGTGACAACCCATGGAGGCAGCCGTATGACCGGGCTGGACGCACTCGACTGGGCCCGACAGGCGACAGGGCGCGGCGTCGGGGAGATCCTGCTCAACTCGATGGACGCGGACGGCACCCGGCGCGGCTTCGACCTGGAGATGATCCGGGCGATGCGGGCGGCGGTGAGCGTGCCGCTCGTCGCCAGCGGCGGTGCCGGCTCGATCGGGCACTTCGCTCCCGCGGTGGACGCCGGCGCCGACGCCGTGCTCGCCGCCAGCGTCTTCCACTTCCGCCAGGCACGCGTCCAGGACGTCAAGAAGGCGCTGGCACGGGCCGGACACACGGTGCGTCACGTCAGCGTGGCGGCCGCGGCGCGGGGACCTTCCAGCTCGACGTCGGAGGCGGCAGATCGCCCGTAGAGATACAGCGTCAGCTCGCTGGGGAGGCCCCGCAGGGCGACGCCCGGGTGACCGTCCTTGATCCGGAGCGAGGCGGGAACGTCTGTCCGTACCAGTTCGAGGCCGACCGACGCGCTGCGGGCGAACACTCTGCCGGCCCACCCGATCCTCCGCCAGAGGGCGTCCTGGTCGCGAGTCGTCACCACACGCCGGTGGTCCGGATCGACCGCCCGCAGCACGTCTTCATGATGGACGAAGAACTCCACAGTGTTGACGGCCGGCTCGACTCCCGGCCAGCCCAGCGGCGACCAGACCGGTGGACCGTGGCGCACCTGGTCGACGATCACGGCAAAGGAAAGCCGAGACTTCAGCCGGGTCATCCCGCGGTCATTCAGCCGATGTGCGCGCGGGAGCACCAGAGTGGCGGCGGTGAAGGGATTGCCTTCCCGTAGCCGCAGGTGAGCGGCGAGGTCGTGTGTCGTCCAGCCGGCGCAGAGTGTCGGGGCGTCGGGTCCCACCTCGTCCAGCAGGTCGCACAGGCTGGTGCGCTCGGTCCTGGAAAGATGGTCCATCCCTCGATCGTAGAGTTGCCGCAGGTCCAAGGACGGATGCGCTCACCCGAAAGGAGCCTGGTGGCGGCGAAACCACGATCGAGCCCTGACACGCTCAGGCGCGGCTTCGCAGTTCTCGGGGTAGCAATCCGTGAGCAGCCGACGGTCTTCGCGCTCAGTACTCTCGGCAGCCTGTTGTTCGGAGCCCTGACGGTTGCCGACGCCTGGGTGATCGGCTGGGCGACGAACGCCGTGGTGATCCCGAGCATCGACTCCGGGCATCCCGAGGGCAGACTCCTGGTCGCGGTGGTTGGGCTGTTCATCGGCGTCGCGCTGCTGCGGGCTGTCGGCATCGTCGGCCGCCGGCTCGGAGCCGGCATCATGCAGTACCGCATGCAGGCCTCCTACCGCCGCCGCGTCACTCGGCAGTACCTCCGGCTCCCACTGTCCTGGCACCACCAGCATCCGACCGGCGAGCTGCTGTCCAACGCCAATGCCGACGTCGAGGCCGCGTGGGCGCCGATCGCACCACTTCCGATGGCCGTCGGCGTCGTCGCCATGCTGGTGGTCGCCATCGCCGCGATGGCCACCGCCGATCTGGTGCTCACCGTGATCGGGCTGCTGGTCTTCCCGGCCGTGTTCGCGGTCAACATCGTCTACCAACGCCTGCAGTCGCCGCTGGTGACCCGTGCCCAGGCGCTCCGTGCCCAGGTCAGCGACGTGGCGCACGAGTCCTTCGACGGGGCGCTGGTGGTCAAGACGCTCGGCCGGGAGAGCGAGGAGGCGGCGCGCTTCGCCCGCCAGGCGAACACCCTGCGCGACGCCAACATCGCGGTCGGACGCATTCGCGGCTTCTTCGACCCGGCGATCGAGGCGCTGCCCAGCCTCGGTGTGCTCGTCGTGCTGCTGATCGGAGTCAGCAGGGTCAAGGCCGGTGCGACCGACACCGGTGACGTGGTCCAGGTCGCCTACCTGTTCACGATCGTGGCGTTCCCGATCCGGGCGTTCGGGTGGCTGCTCGGGGAGTTCCCGCGCAGCGTCGTCGGGTGGGACCGGGTCCAGCGCGTCCTGACGGCGACCGGCGGGATGCAGTACGGCCAGGTCGCCTCGACGGGAGTCGCCGGTCCGGCGAGCCTCGCCGTCGAGGGACTTCGGTTCGGCTACGACGAGCATGTCGTGCTTCAGGACATGTCATTCACCGTCGAACCCGGCCGGACCGTCGCGCTGGTCGGCCCCACCGCCACCGGGAAGAGCACGCTGAGCATGCTCCTGGTCCGGCTGGTCGACCCGGCGGCGGGCCGCATCCTGCTCGATGGTGTGGATCTGCGCGATCTCGCACCCGGGGCGGCGGCCGGGTCGGTCGCGCTGGTGGCCCAGCAGACCTTCCTGTTCGACGACACCATTCGAGACAACGTCGCGCTGGACACCGGTGTCGGGGACGAGGAGATCTGGGCCGCCCTCGAGGTGGCCCAGGCGGCGCACTTCGTGCGTCAACTGCCCGACGGGCTCGACACGAGACTCGCCGAGCGCGGCACGTCGCTGTCGGGCGGGCAGCGGCAGCGGCTGGCGCTGGCCAGGGCCCTGGTCCGTCGGCCGAGGCTGCTGATCCTCGACGACGCCACAAGCGCCGTCGACCCCGAGGTCGAGGCACGCATACTGCAGGCGCTGCGGTCGCCGGGCGGGCTCACCGCCGGTGCCACCGTCCTCGTGATCGCCTACCGCCCGGCCACGATCATGCTCGCGGACGACGTGCTCTACGTCGAGGACGGACGTGTCGTCGACCGTGGACCTCACGAGCGGCTGGTCGAGACGTCCGCGGGTTACCGCCACCTCGTGACCGCCTACGCGCGCGAGGCCGCGCGCCGGCGTGAGGCTGTCGCAACGGGCGAGGAGGTGGGTGTGTGAGCACCATGTCGACGGGCGAGGAGTCCTCCGCGATCCGCACGCTTCGCCGCGGCTTCTCCCTCTCACCGGAGCTCACCAAGGGCATCTGGGCCACGCTCGCGCTGGCGCTGGCTGCCACCATCGGCCGCGTCGTCGTACCGATCACCGTTCAACAGACCATCGACCGGGGTCTGAACGCCGCCGGTGGCCCGGACTCCGCCGTCGTCTGGCAGATGGCCTCGGTCGCCGCGGTGGCGATCCTCGTCACCGCCGGGTGCGCGACGCTGATGAACATCCGGCTCTTCACCAGCAGCGAACGCGGCCTCGCCACGCTGCGGATCAAGGCGTTCCGCCATGTCCACGACCTGCCGGTGCTGACCCAGAACACCGAGCGTCGCGGCGCGCTGGTCTCCCGGGTCACCAGCGACGTCGACCAGGTGTCGCTGTTCCTGCAGTTCGGCGGGATCATCTCGGTGATCAGCATCGGCCAGATCGTGATCGCGACGATCGTGATGCTTGCCTACTCCTGGCAGCTCACGATCGTGGTCTGGATCTGCTTCTCCCCTCTGCTTGCGTCACTGCGCTACTTCCAGGCCCGCCTGACGACGGCGTACGCAAGCGCGCGGCGGCTGGTCGGCGAGATGCTGTCGGCCATCTCCGAGCCCGTCGTCGGAGCCGAGGTCGTCCGCGCGTACGCGATCGAGGCGCGCACCCAGAACCGTATCGACGTGGCGATCGACCGGCAGCGGGCCGCGATGACGAAGGCGCAGAGCCTGGTCGCGGTGACGTTCTCGATGGGCGGCCTGGCGGCCGGTCTCGCGAACGCAGGCGTGATCGTGGTCGGCGTACTGCTCGGCGTGGACGGGCAGCTCACCGTTGGCGAGGTCCTCGCCTTCGCGTTCCTCGTCACGCTGTTCGTCGGACCCGTCCAGCTCGGCACCCAGGTGCTCACCGAGGCCCAGAACGCCATCGCCAGCTGGCGCCGGGTCATCGGGATCCTCGACACGCCGGCGGATGTGGTCGACCCGGGTGACTCAGGAGTCCTGCTGCCGCGTGGACCGGTAAGAGTCGACTTCCGGGACGTCGGCTTCGCGTATCCGGATGGGCCCGCGGTCCTGCACGACCTCAGCGTCTCGGTGCTGCCCCGCTCGCGGGTCGCAGTCGTGGGGGAGACCGGTTCGGGCAAGACGACGTTCGCCAAGCTGATGACACGCTTGATGGACCCCACCAGCGGAGAGGTTCTGCTGGACGGGCATCCGCTGCCCGCCGTCACCTTCGCCTCGCTGCGGCAGCGGGTCGTGATGGTGCCCCAGGAGGGCTACCTGTTCGACGCGACACTGCTGGAGAACATCGAGTACGGCCGGCCAGGCGCGGGTGAGACCGACGTCGACAGTGCGGTGCGCGAGCTCGGACTGGGCGACTGGCTAGACGGGCTGCCGCTCGGACTGGCCACCCCCGTCGGGCAGCGGGGCCAGTCGTTGTCATCCGGTGAGCGGCAGCTGGTGGCGCTTGCCCGGGCCTACCTCGCCGACCCCGACCTGCTCGTCCTCGATGAGGCGACGAGTGCGGTGGATCCCGCCACCGAGGTGCGGATCTCACGGGCGCTGGAGCGGCTGCTGGCCGGGCGGACCGCGGTCACGATCGCGCACCGGCTCTCCACCGCCGAGGCCGCGGACGAGATCCTGGTGTTCGACGAGGGGCGGCTCGTGCAGCGCGGGCCACATGCAGCGCTCGTCGCCGAGCCGGGTGTCTACCAGCGGCTGTACGCATCGTGGGCGACGCAGCTGCGGGCCGAGGGCTAGCGGGCGGCACGATGCCTGTCGTAACGCGGGCGTCACAATGCCTGTCGTGACGCGGGCGTCACAATGGATGCCGTGACCGATGCCGGCAATGCCTCTCCGTCGAGTGCGCTCGACCCCGAGATCGCAGCCGCGCTCAAACGCGACACGGACGGCCTGGTCGTGGCGGTCGTACGCGACCACGCCTCGGGCGACGTTCTGATGGTCGGCTGGATGGACGACGAGGCGCTGCATCGCACGCTGGTCAGCGGCCGAGCCACCTACTGGAGCCGCAGCCGTCAGCAGCACTGGGTCAAGGGCGAGACCTCCGGGCACGTGCAGGCTGTGCGAGAGGTGCGACTGGACTGTGACGGCGACACCGTGCTTGTCACCGTCGACCAGATCGGGGCGGCGTGCCACACCGGTGACCGCACGTGCTTCGACCGCACGGTGCTGCCGACGAGACAGCCATGACGGGGGCGTCGTGACAGCCGGGTCCCGGCGAACGTACGCGCTCACCGTCCTGACGGGTGTGGTCGGCGGCGGTCTGGTGGCTGTCTGCGCGTCGCGGCCGTGGGGGAGCGCAGTCGCGCATCAGCCCGGACTGCCCGCGATCCCGGTGCGCGTCGACGGCACCGACGCCGTGCCGCTGGTCGGCGCCCTCGGCTTGGTGATAGTCGCCGGTGCAGCGGTCGTGGTGGCGACTGCCGGACGAGGCCGTCGCCTTTCCGGTGTCATCGTCGCGGCCGCTGGTCTCATCTGCTGCTGGCTCACTCTTGCCGCCGGCTCCGAGATCTCCTCAACCCTGACAGACCAGCTGGTCGGGGCGGTTGGCGGGGCGCACCCGCCGAGGGACTCCGACACCTGGTCGGTGTGGCGGTGGCTGACGCTGACCGGTGCGCTCGTGTCGGTGCTGGCGGGGCTCGTCATCGCGAGGTTCGGGCCGGTCTGGCCGTCGATGGGCGCACGGTACGACGCGCCGACCGCGCCACGTCCCGGGAACGACTCAGCACCCGACCTGTGGCGAGCGCTCGACGCCGGCGAGGACCCGACGGCCTGACCGCTATCGTGGCCCGTCACAGGGCGCGCCGAAAGGAGAACCGACGCATGGCAGGCGCACACGGCTCGACCCCCGCTGCCTGGACCACGGTGATCATCGTCGTCGTCGCTTTCCTGGTGGGCGGGCTCGGTCTGGTGATCGGTCCCAACTGGGTCGTTTTCTGGATCGGCGTCGCCCTCCTTCCGGTGGGCGCGCTGGTGGGCAAGGTCATGCAGGCGATGGGTCTCGGCGCAGCGGATCCGCCGCACCGCGCCTAGCCCGTCGTGCCCGCCAGCCATCGGGCTCAGCCGGTTTCGGGTGTCCGAGCGGTGACGAGTAGGGTGAGGCGCCAACCCGCACGATGAGGGAGATTCGTGTCCGTACTCGAGGAGATCGTCGCCGGCGTGCGCATCGATCTCGCTGAACGGGAGTCGCGGACGCCGCTGCACCGGGTCAAGGAGGCGGCGAGACTCCAGTCGTGCGCCCTGGACCCGATGCCCACCTACCGCGCGCCGGGCGTGTCGGTGATCGCCGAGGTGAAGCGCGCCAGCCCCAGCGTCGGTGCCCTTGCGCCGATCGGTGATCCTGCCGCGCTGGCTCGTCAGTACGAGTCCGGGGGGGCGGCGACGATCAGCGTGCTCACCGAGCGGCGCCGGTTCGGTGGCACCCTCGACGACCTCCGTCGCGTGCGTGCTGCCGTCGACGTTCCGGTACTCCGCAAGGACTTCATCGTGACCTCCTACCAGCTCTGGGAGGCCAGAGCGGCGGGAGCCGATCTCGCGCTGCTGATCGTGGCCGCGCTGGACCACAACATGCTGGTCTGCCTCGTCGAGCGAGCGCGTTCGATCGGGCTCACGCCCCTTGTCGAGGTGCACACCGCCGAAGAGGTCTTCCGGGCGCTCGATGCCGGCGCGGAGCTGATCGGTGTGAACGCACGGAACCTCAGGACGCTCGAGGTCAACCGCAACACATTCGCCCAGCTGGCACCACTGATACCGGACGGGGTCGTCCGGGTGGCCGAGTCCGGAGTCCGTGGCGCCCGCGATGTCTTCGACTACGCCCAGGCCGGTGCCGACGTCGTGCTGGTGGGCGAGGCGCTCGTCACCGGGGACGACCCCCGCGCGTCGGTGGCCGATCTGGTGGCGGCCGGGACCCATCCCGCGCTGAAACAGAGGCACTGAAGGCATGCTGGCGCAGTATCCCGACGCGGCCGGTCGCTTCGGCCAGTTCGGTGGCCGGTTCCTCCCGGAGGCGCTGATCGGGCCGCTCGACGAGCTCGACCAGGCCTGGCGCACGGCGATGGCGGATGACTCCTTCGTCACCGACTTCAACCGGATGCTTGTCCAGTACGCCGGTACCCCCAGCCTGCTGTACGACGCCGAGCGGTTCTCGAAGGTGGCGGGATCGCGGGTGCTCCTCAAGCGCGAGGACCTCAACCACACCGGCGCTCACAAGATCCGCAACGTGCTGGGGCAGGCCCTGCTCACCAAGCGGATGGGGAAGCAGCGGGTGATCGCCGAGACCGGCGCCGGGCAGCATGGTGTGGCAACCGCCACTGCCTGTGCCTATCTGGACCTCGACTGCGTCGTGTACATGGGTGAGGTCGACACGGCACGGCAGGCGCTCAACGTGGCGCGGATGAAGCTGCTCGGTGCCGAGGTGGTTCCGGTGATCTCCGGCAGCCGCACGCTCAAGGACGCCATCAACGAGGCGCTGCGCGACTGGGTGACCAACGTCGAGACGACGCACTACATGCTCGGCACCGCCGCCGGTGGCCACCCGTTCCCCGCGATGGTGCGGGACTTCACCCGGGGGATCGGCGACGAAGCCCGGGCGCAATGCCTGGATCTTGTGGGCAGGCTCCCGGATGCGGCGGTCGCCTGCGTCGGTGGCGGTTCCAACGCGATAGGGCTGTTCACCGCGTTTCTGGCCGACGAGGGCGTCCGGTTGTACGGGTTCGAGGCCGGCGGGGACGGCTATGACACGGGACGACACGCCGCCACGATCACTGCCGGCCAGATCGGCGTACTCCACGGGGCCCGCTCGTTCCTGTTGCAGGACGAGGACGGCCAGACGATCGAGTCGCACTCGATCTCCGCCGGCCTGGACTATCCCGGCGTCGGTCCGGAGCACGCCTGGCTGGCGGAGACCGGACGGGCCCAGTACCGGCCGGTCACCGACGCCGAGGCGATGAGCGCGATGGCGCTGCTGGCCAGGACCGAGGGAATCATCCCCGCGATCGAGTCGGCTCACGCACTCGCCGGATGCCTCGAGGTGTGCCGCGAGCTGGGCGCGGAGTCGACGGTGCTGGTAAACCTGTCCGGCCGCGGCGACAAGGACATGGATACGGCGGGCCGCTGGTTCGGGGTGCTGGACGAGTCCTCCGTCCAGTCATGACCGGCCAGCAGCCGTGAGCCCAGCCGCGATGAACAGGGTCGGCCCGGCGTTCGATCGGGCCCGTGACGATGGGCGTGGCCTGTTGATCGGCTACCTGCCGGCGGGTTTCCCGTCGTACGCCGAGGCGCTGGACGCGTTCAAGGCGATGGTGGACAGCGGCGTCGACGTTGTCGAGGTCGGCCTCCCCTACAGCGACCCGGTGATGGACGGACCCACGATCCAGGAGGCGGCGCGGCGGGCGCTGGCCGCCGGCCTGCGCACCCGCGACGTGCTCAGGACGGTCGAGGCGGTCGCGCTGACCGGCGTGCCGACGCTGGTCATGACCTACTGGAACCCGGTCCAGCGCTACGGTGTCGAGGCGTTCGCGCGCGACCTGGCGGCCGCCGGCGGTGCCGGGCTGATCACGCCCGACCTGATCCCCGACGAGGCCGCCGAATGGATCACGGCTGCCGACGCCCGGGGGCTGGACAAGGTCTTCCTGGTGTCGCCGTCGTCGACCGACGTCCGGCTGGCGATGACCGCCGCCCACTGCCGCGGCTTCCTGTACGCCACGTCGGTGATGGGCGTCACCGGTTCGCGAGAGCACGTCAGCACACGGGCGCCGGAGCTCGTGTCGCGCGTGCGCCGGTTCACCGAGCTGCCGATCGGCGTCGGGCTGGGAGTCTCCAACGGTGACCAGGCCGCCGAGGTGGCGGCGTACGCCGACGCGGTCGTCGTCGGGTCCGCCTTCGTGCGCCGGCTGCTCGACGCCGGCGACCCGGCCGGCGGCATCGACAGCGTCGCCCGGCTCAGCGCCGACCTGGCCGACGGGGTGCGGCGCACCGTCCGGCATCTCGATGGCGAGCGCCCGCCGGCGAAGTGAGTGCATCCGGAACTACACACACCGTGGATCGGTTGGACTAGGCGTGCGCTCTCGTTGCCTGCTCATCGCCTGCACGACCCTCGTCTACGGTGCGTTGCTCACAGCCTGCTCGAGTGGCGGGATGCACGACACTGCCGGCGACAACCCCGGTGGAGCGGTCATCGACTCCAGCGCGGATCCGAGCGGGCTGCGAGGTGCGGTGCTGGCTCAGCCGTACCGGATGCCTGACGTCACGCTGACGACAACCGACGGCACCCCCTTCTCGCTCGTCTCCGACACCGAGTCACCCGTGACCCTTGTCTTCTTCGGATACACCAACTGCCCCGATGTGTGCGGCCTCGTGATGGCCGACATCGCCACCGCGCTCAGCCGGCTCGAACCAGCCGTCGCGGCAGATGTCGAGATGCTCTTCATCACCACAGATCCCGCGCGCGACACCGGCCCGGTCCTGCGCCGCTACCTCGATCACTTCAACCCATCGTTCGTGGGTCTGACCGGGTCGATGCACGACATCCGGACCGTCGCCACCGCGTTGGGCGTACCGGTCGAGGGGATCCAACGCCTTCCCGACGGAGGGTACGACGTCGGACACGGCTCGCAGATCGTCGGCCTCGACGCCCACGACGAGGCGCCGGTGGTGTGGACCGAGGGAACTCCGGTGTCCGACCTCGAGCACGACATCACGGTGCTCGACCGGCAGGCGTGACGCCCGGGGCACCTCTCGGGCACTGGTAACGTCGCCCAGCATGGTGCTCGCGTCCATCCCGAGCCCGGCCGGGGGGATCTGGCAGATCGGCCCGGTGCCGATCCGGGCCTACGCGCTGTGCATCATCGCCGGCGTGGTGGCAGCGGTGTGGATCGGGGACAGGCGCTGGGTGGCCCGGGGCGGAGCGCCGGGCGCGGTGGCCGACGTCGCGATCTGGGCGGTGCCGTTCGGGCTGGTCGGTGGACGTCTCTATCACGTCGCCACGGACTGGCAGCTGTACTTCGGGGAGGGCCGCAGCCCTGTCCAGGCCCTGTACGTCTGGCAGGGTGGGCTCGGCGTCTGGGGAGCGATCGCCCTCGGCGCCGTCGGCGCCTGGATCGGCTGCCGACGGCGCGGCATCCCGTTCCTCATGCTTGCCGACGCAGTCGTCCCGGGCGTCGCCGTCGCACAGGCGTTCGGACGCTGGGGGAACTGGTTCAACCAGGAGCTGTTCGGCCGACCCACGACCCTGCCATGGGGCCTGGAGATCGACCCGGAGCACCGGCCTATCGGCTACGGGCAGTTCGGCACCTTCCACCCCACGTTCCTGTACGAGAGCCTGTGGTGTCTCGGCGTCGCCGGCCTGCTGATCTGGGCAGACCGCCGATACGCGATGGGACACGGCCGCTTGTTGGCCCTGTATGTGATGGCGTACACCGCCGGGCGGGGATGGATCGAGGCGCTGCGCATAGACGACGCCCACCACCTCGGCCCGCTGCGCCTCAACGACTGGACCTCGATCATCCTCTTCGCGCTGGCGCTGGGCTACTTCGTCTGGTCTCTCAAGCATCGACCCGGTCGGGACACGCTACCCGTCGCCGCTGGCGAGGCGGACGGGGGCGTGTCGGTCGGCGAGGGTGACCACGCGACGGTGGACCCGGTGGCCGACGCGTCCGACGGGCGCGGGCCCACGGCGACGTGAGCGTGGAAGGACGGATCGGACTACGGACGGGTGAGGCGAGCCTGACCGTCAAGCCGCGTGCTGCTCGCACTAGCCTGAACCGCATGACCGAGACCGTGAACGAGGGGCTGCCCGGCATCGGGCACGAGCACGCCAACGTCACCGGAGGCTGGTTGCGGCCCGCGGTGTTCGGCGCCATGGACGGCCTTGTCTCCAACTTCGCCCTGATCGCCGGGGTCGTCGGCGGCACCTCAGGCGACAGCAGCGATGCGGTCGTGATCGCCGGCCTGGCCGGGCTGGCGGCCGGGGCGTTCTCGATGGCCGCGGGCGAGTACACGTCGGTGGCCAGCCAGTCCGAGAACGCCGCGATGGAGATCGCCACGGAGCGCCAGGAGATCCTCGACAACAACGACGCTGAGGAGGCGGAGCTGGCGCAGATGTACGTCGAGAAGGGAGTCGACCTGGCCCTGGCGCGCCAGGTGGCCAAGCAGATCCACACCAATGTCGACCAGGCCGTCACGGTCCATGCCCGCGAGGAGCTCGGGGTGGATCCCGACGACCTTCCGTCGCCGATACTCGCGGCCGGGTCCTCGCTGGTGTCGTTCTCGATCGGCGCGCTCATCCCGGTGCTGCCGTACCTGCTCGGCGCCGGCAACCTGCTCCCCGCGCTGATCTCGTCGCTGGTGGCGCTGTTCGCCTGCGGCGCGATCGTCACCCAGGTGACCAACCGGAGCTGGCTCTACGGCGGTATGCGCCAGATGGTGCTCGGCGGTGCCGCCGCCGGGGTCACGTTCCTGTTCGGATCCCTGATCGGAGCCGGCGTCGGCTGACCCGACATCGACTCGTGAGCTGTCCGGGAAGCGGTCGAGACCGCACCAGCGGACATCGCTTCGTGTAGTCTGAGGACGCTGAGCGCAGGGCCAACGTCGTCCCCCAAGGCTTGTCAATCCACTCTTCTCTCAGTCCTCATGCCGGGCTGGATGCGAGACGACGGGAGTTGTGCCCATGCCAGGGACCCCGCCGCCCCAGGGCCTATACGACGGGCAGCACGAACACGATGCATGCGGCGTCGCCTTCGTGGCGACGCTGCACGGCGTCCCCAGCCACGCCATCGTCCGGCAGTCGCTGACCGCGCTGCGCAACCTCGACCACCGTGGCGCGTCCGGTGCCGAGGTCGACTCCGGTGACGGTGCCGGCATCCTGCTGCAGGTGCCGGATCAGCTCTTCCGTGAGACGTGTGACTTTCCGCTGCCGGCGCCGGGTCGGTACGCCGTCGGGGCCGCGTTCCTTCCGACGGAGCCGGAGGCGGCCGACAAGGTCAGGCAGCGACTCGGCGAGCTCGCCGCCGAGGAGGGGCTCACCGTCCTCGGCTGGCGGGAGCTGCCTGTCGACCCGTCCCTGCTCGGCACGACCGCCCGTTCGGTGATGCCGACCTTCGGTCAGGTGTTCATGAGCCGGGTCGAGCATGCATCGCCGCCGGGGGCTGGTGGCGGCGTACGGGAACGCGGCACGGACCTGGTGCTCGAGCGGTGCGCGTACGCCCTGCGACGCCGGGCCGAGCATGAGCTCGACTGCTACTTCCCGTCGTTGTCCTCCCGGACGGTCGTCTACAAGGGCATGCTCAGGACAGACCAGCTGGACCGCTTCTACCCCGACCTGACCGACGTGCGACTGGAGTCGGCGATGGCCGTGGTCCACTCGCGGTTCTCGACCAACACGTTCCCGAGCTGGCCGTTGGCCCACCCCTACCGGTTCATCGCCCACAACGGTGAGATCAACACCGTCAAGGGCAACCGGAACTGGATGCGGGCCCGCGAGGCGCTGTTGCGCAGTGACGTGATCCCCGGGGACCTGGACCGGCTCTACCCGATCTGCGATCCCCAGGCGTCGGACTCCGCCTCGTTCGACGAGGTGCTCGAGCTTCTCCACCTCGGTGGGCGGTCGCTGGCGCACGGCGTGCTGATGATGATCCCCGAGGCTTGGGAGAACCACCCAGAGATAGATCCTGGTCGTCGCGCGTTCTACGAGTTCCACGCGTCGCTGATGGAGCCGTGGGACGGCCCCGCGTGCGTGGTCTTCAGTGACGGCACCCGGACCGGCGCGGTCCTGGACCGCAACGGCCTGCGTCCCGGTCGGTTCTGGGTCACCGACGACGGCCTGGTCGTGCTCGCCTCCGAGGCCGGGGTTCTCGACCTCGATCCGGGCAGGATCGTCCGCAAGGGGCGGTTGCAGCCCGGCCGGATGTTCCTCGTCGACCTCGATCAGCACCGGATCATCGAGGACGACGAGATCAAGCAGGTGCTGGCCGCCGAGCACCCGTACGCCGAATGGCTGCATGCCGGCCTGATCCGGCTGGAGGACCTGCCCGCGCGTGAGCACGTCATCCACTCACACGCGTCGGTGACCCGGCGGCAGCAGGTCTTCGGCTACACCGAGGAGGAGCTGCGCCTTCTGCTGGCGCCGATGGCGCGGTCGGGGGTCGAGCCGATCGGCTCGATGGGGACCGACACTCCGATCGCGGCGCTGTCTGAGCGACCACGGCTGCTTTTCGACTACTTCAGCCAGCTGTTCGCCCAGGTGACGAACCCCCCGCTGGACGCCATCCGCGAGGAACTGGTGACCTCGCTCTCGGGCACGATCGGACCGGAGTTCAACCTGCTCGCGGCCGGCCCGTCCTCGTGCCGGCAGGTGGTGCTGCCGTTCCCGGTGCTGGACAACGACCAGCTGGCCAAGATCGTCCACATCAACCGCGACCACGACCTGCCCGGATACTCGACCCACGTGGTCCGGGCGGTGTACGACGTCGCCGGTGGCGGGGTCGCCCTCGAGGCGCGCATCGACGAGATCTGTGAAGAGGTGTCGGCGGCGATCACCGACGGCGTCCGGATCATCGTGCTGTCCGACCGGCATTCGACCGCCGACCGCGCGCCGATCCCCTCCCTGCTGATGACCGGCGCGGTCCACCACCACCTCGTCAGGCAGAAGACCCGGACCAGGGTCGGGCTGGTCGTCGAAGCCGGCGACGTACGCGAGGTGCATCACGTGGCTCTGCTCGTCGGGTTCGGAGCAGCCGCCGTCAACCCCTACCTCGCGATGGAGACCGTCGAGGACATCGCCCGGCAGCGGACCTACCTGCCGGATACCGAGCCGGAGCAGGCCGTCCGCAACCTGGTGAAGTCCCTCGGCAAAGGCGTGCTGAAGGTGATGAGCAAGATGGGGGTCTCGACGGTCGCCTCATACACGGGGGCCCAGCTGTTCGAGGCGGTCGGGCTGTCGCAACAGTTCGTCGACCGCTACTTCACCGGCACGGCATCGAAGCTCGGCGGCATCGGGCTCGACGAGGTCGCGCACGAGGTACTCCTGCGACACCGCCTGGCCTACCCCACCGACGGCATCCCGCAGGCCCACCGCAGGCTCGAGGTCGGGGGCGAGTACCAGTGGCGCCGCGAAGGGGAGCCGCATCTGTTCGACCCGGAGACCGTCTTCCGGCTCCAGCACTCGACCCGCTCGGGACGCTACGACGTCTTCAAGCAGTACACGTCAAGGGTGGACCAGCAGTCCGCCCGGCTGATGACCCTGCGTGGTCTCTTCGCGCTGCGACATGGCGTCAGGGAACCGATCCCGCTCGATGAGGTGGAGCCGGTCTCCCGGATCGTCAGCAGGTTCTCAACCGGTGCCATGTCGTACGGCTCGATCAGCCGGGAGGCACACGAGACGCTCGCGGTCGCGATGAACATGATCGGTGGCAAGTCCAACACCGGCGAGGGGGGCGAGGACGCCGACCGGCTGCACGACCCCGCCCGGCGAAGCGCGATCAAGCAGGTCGCATCCGGGCGGTTCGGGGTGACCAGCGAATACCTCACCAACGCCGACGACATCCAGATCAAGATGGCCCAGGGCGCCAAGCCCGGTGAGGGCGGTCAGCTGCCGGGGAACAAGGTGTATCCATGGATCGCCAAGACGCGTTACTCCACAGTGGGTGTCGGCCTGATCTCGCCGCCGCCACATCACGACATCTACTCGATCGAGGACCTGGCACAGCTGATCCACGATCTCAAGAACGCGAACCCGGCGGCGCGTATACACGTCAAGCTGGTCTCGGAGGTCGGCGTGGGCACCGTGGCCGCCGGCGTCTCGAAGGCGCACGCCGACGTCGTGCTGATCTCGGGGCATGACGGTGGAACCGGTGCCGCACCGCTGACATCTCTCAAGCATGCCGGCGGGCCGTGGGAGCTCGGACTCGCCGAGACCCAGCAGACGTTGCTGCTCAACGACCTGCGGGACCGGATCGTCGTGCAGTGCGACGGTCAGCTGAAGACCGGGCGGGACGTGATCGTCGCGGCTCTGCTCGGTGCCGAGGAGTTCGGTTTCGCGACCGCACCACTCGTGGTCTCCGGCTGCATCATGATGCGCGTCTGTCATCTCGATACGTGCCCGGTCGGTGTCGCCACCCAGAACCCGGTGCTCCGGCAGCGGTTCACCGGCAAGCCGGAGTTCGTCGTCAACTTCTTCCAGTTCATCGCCGAGGAGGTCCGTGAACACCTTGCCGCGCTGGGTTTCCGTACCCTCGACGAAGCGATCGGCCGCTCGGAGGTCCTCGACGTCGAGCCCGCGGTCGACCACTGGAAGGCACGCGGTCTCGACCTCAGCCCGATCCTGCACGTCCCCGACCTGCCGGCAGGTGCGGCACGGCACGCAGTGACGACACAGGACCATGGGCTCGACAGAGCGCTCGACAACGAGCTGATCGCACTCTCCGACGGTGCCCTGCAGCGACGTGAGCCCGTACGCGCACAGCTGCGGATCCGCAACGTCAACCGGACCGTCGGCACCATGCTCGGTCACGAGGTGACGAGGCGCTTCGGCGGAGCCGGGCTTCCCGACGGCACGATCGACCTCACCTTCACCGGGTCGGCGGGTCAGACGTTCGGTGGGTTCCTGCCCCGTGGCATCACGCTGCGGTTGCACGGTGACGCCAACGACTACGTCGGAAAGGGACTGTCCGGTGGGCGCCTGATCCTGCGCCCGGACCTGAGCAGCTCGTTCGAGGCGCAGGACCAGATCATCGCCGGCAACGTGATCGCCTACGGCGCGACCGACGGCGAGCTGTTCATCCGCGGTCAGGTCGGTGAGCGGTTCTGCGTTCGAAACTCCGGTGCCACCGCCGTCGTCGAAGGGGTCGGCGACCACGGCTGTGAGTACATGACCGGCGGGCGGGTCATCGTCCTCGGCCCGACCGGCCGCAACTTCGCGGCCGGGATGTCCGGAGGTGTCGCGTACGTCCTCGACCTTGACGACCGGCGCGTGAACCACCAGCTGGTGCGCCTCGGCCCGGTCGACGCCCAGGTGGGGGAGGCGGTGCGTGAGCAGGTGCGACGGCACGCCGACTACACCGCCTCGCCGGTGGCAGACGCGCTGCTGCGGGAGTGGCCGGCGGCACTGGCCCGGTTCACCGAGGTCATGCCGACCGACTACCGGAGGGTGATGGAGGCCCAGGCCGAGGCTGAGGCACAAGGGCTCACCGAGGACGAGACGAGCGCGGCGATGATGGGAGCCAACAGTGGCTGACCCGAGGGGCTTCCTCACCACCGGCCGACAGGTCGCGTCGCGACGGCCGGTCCAGGAGCGCCTGCACGACTGGCACGAGGTCTATCCCGACGGCGCCGGCCGTGTCCTGCTGCCGATCATCGGCGACCAGGCCGGGCGGTGCATGGACTGCGGCATCCCGTTCTGCCACCAGGGCTGTCCGCTGGGCAACCTGATTCCGGAGTGGAACGACCTGGTCTGGCGCGAGGACTGGCAGGCCGCCATCGAGCGGCTGCACGCCACCAACAACTTCCCGGAGTTCACCGGCCGGCTGTGCCCGGCGCCCTGTGAGACGTCATGCGTCCTCGGCATCAACCAGGAGCCGGTCACGATCAAGAACGTCGAGGTCGCGATCATCGACAAGGCGTGGGACTCCGGCTTCGTCCGGCCGCAGCCCCCGGAGTGGCTGACGGGGAGGACCGTCGCCGTCGTCGGCTCCGGGCCGGCGGGCCTGGCAGCGGCTCAGCAGCTGACCAGAGCCGGGCATACGGTCGCGGTCTACGAACGCGCCGATGCGGTAGGAGGCCTGCTCCGGTACGGGATCCCGGAGTTCAAGATGGAGAAGCGCCATCTGGACCAGCGGGTCGACCAGATGCGCAACGAGGGGACGGTGTTCCGCACCGGCGTGGACGTCGGTGCCGATCCGACGTTCGCGCAGCTGCGCGACCGGTACGACGCCGTCGTGCTGGCGCTGGGGGCGACCCGATCGCGTGACCTGCCTCTGCCCGGCCGGGAGCTGGCGGGGATCCATCAGGCCATGGCGTACCTGCCGCAGGCGAACCGGGTCGCGCTCGGGATGGCGGTCGACGACCAGATCCTCGCCACCGGCAAGCACGTGGTGATCATCGGCGGAGGTGACACAGGCGCGGACTGCCTCGGCACGGTGCACCGGCAGCGCCCTGCTTCGGTCACCCAGCTGGAGATCCTGCCGAGACCAGAGGAGATCCGCTCGGTCACCCAGCCCTGGCCGACATACCCGATGATCTACCGGGTCGCGGCAGCACATGAGGAGGGCGGCGAGCGGGTCTACGCCGTGTCGACACAGGAGTTCCTCGGTGCGGACGGCGCGGTGAAGGCACTGCGGATCGTCGATGTCGAGCTCCAGAACGGCCGGTTCGTCGAGCTGGCCGGGACCGAGCGGGAGATCCCTGCAGAGCTCGTGCTGTTCGCCCTGGGGTTCACCGGCCCCGAGACCGGGGCGGTCGTGGAACAGCTCG
>JBKPNJ010000036.1:0-4347 GCA_046732575.1 Actinomycetota bacterium | reverse complement strand
ATTGAGCACAAGCCAGCTGGCAAGTCCGGCTTCACTATGTGGCTGAGCATCCCCCGCTTAGGACCGGTTGTCACGCGCATGGATCCGTTGTCGTGAACAGATGGACACGAGTGGCAGCGACTGTAACCACCTCTCTCCTGTTATTCAGCGCCCAGTGGCGGTACTCCAATCCTGCGGCAGCATGCCCCCCTGGAACCGTCGCCACGACAGTTGATGGACCGGACATAGTTGTGCAGGTTGCCACCTGCGTCCCTGGAGTGACTCATTCCACCGAGACATCCTCACAATCACCCAACAACAACTACACCTATCGGCAGATCAATTGGGTTCCGGCCTGCGCAACCGCGAACGTCGATGGCCCAACCGGCCAGATGGCGGCGTGCGCCGGCGCACAGATGTGTCTGGAGCCAGGTCAGACGCGTTGGTTCGAGTACGTTCGGGACGTGCACGTTGTCCAAGGCGTGGCCGTCAGTCTTGGCGAGTGGCGTCTGGCAGGCGTCCAGTGCTGGTCACGACCCCCTCCACCGGTGGCCACCAACTCGCAAGTCGTCACGCCGGACGTCGTGCTTCATGCACTCGAACGGGTCGGGTTGCCCGCCCTGACGGTTCGTGTCCAACCGGACCAGAAGACGCTGGTGAACCTCCCGACCTACTTCTACACCCAGCCGCAACCGTTCACGACAACGATCTCGCTGCTCGGTGAGCAGGTGGATGTCCGGGCCCGACCTAGCAGGTATGCATGGCACTACGGCGACGGACAGAGCGCGACGACGTCGACCGCGGGCGCACCTTATCCGGACGGCACCGTCACCCATCGATTCACCGATGCACACGTCACCATGCGACCAAGCGTGGACGTCGTTTACACGGCCAGCTTCCGTGTGGGCGACGGGTCATGGCAGGCGATCCCGGAGGCCATCACGATCGCGGGTCCAACGACGCACCTGTACGTCGCAGAAGCGACGCCGGCACTCTCCGGGCAGAACCACTAGCCGGCGGCGCGTGCGGCCTCGGGTTCTACCTGCTTCGCCCAGTGCACGAATGACTGCTTGATGCGCATTCCTACGTGCTGGTAGAGGGTGAGAGCACCGGTTCGAGAGTCGGTGGACAACTCAGCCCTTGTCGCGCCACGGGCCCGGGTCTCAGTGAACGCCGTGACCAGCAGGGCCCGACCGATGCCCAGACCGCGCCGATCGCGTCGGACAGCGATCTGATCTATCCACCCCGTGTCCTCCAGCTGGCTGACGTGACAGGCACCCACGACCTGAGTGTCATCCTCGACCGCGACGAGGAGATTCCAGGGCTCGAAGCCGGGTCGGTCGATCACTGTTGGCGCCCAATCCTCGTACGTCGAAGCCTCACGGCTCGGCCATTCACTGAAGGCCGTGTCGATGACCTCGTACGCCGCGTGCTCCTCTCGTCCGGGGACGTACGGACGGATGGTCGTCCCCGCAGGCAGGGGGCTCGCCACCAGTTCCGCGCCCTCGGGGAGCGCCATGATCCACGATGTGTAGAGCGTCTCGTAGCCATTGGCCTCGAACATCTGCCGGGCATCGGCCTGGTCGGCGCTGATGGTCTGCCCCACCACTGTGCGGCCGTGAGCGAGCGCTACCTCCCACGTCCAGCGCATCAAGGCGTTGCCGATGCCGAGGCGCCGGTGACCTGGCAGCACGTACACCTCTGCGCGATGGCCTTTGTAGACCTCGCCGTAAGCGACAAGTCCGTCCTCGAGTACTCCGATGCTGTCCGTGCCGAGGTCGAAACTCGGCCGCTGCCACTGGCCGACCACATCCTCCAGCTCCACCAGCACCTCACCCAGATCGTGGCTCTCACACAGTGCCGTTACATCGGTCACTGCCTGCGCGTCCTCCGGGCGCAACGGCCGAGAGCTGTACCCGGGTGGAAGCTGGAGGTTCATGCCCGCCAGGATGCCCGACGTCGACTTCGGTATGCACCACATTTACCCGTGTAAGGCCATGCGGCAGGATGCCGGTATGCCCCGCACTACTGACTTGGGAATCAGGATCGGGCGGATGCCCACCGGACCGACGAACTCGGTGATTGATGTGGCTGATGTCGGGATGGGGCACGCTACCGTGCGTCGAGATGAGCCCGACCCGCCGGAGGGACGGGGCGTCGCGCGAACCGGCGTGACAGTCCTCACGATCGCCGAGGATGCCTTCGAACGGCCGGTGCCAGCCGGTGGCGCTGTCCTCAATGGCGCGGGCGAGTGCACGGGTTTCATGGGTGCTGCGGAGTGCGGTGGCATGGAGACCCCGGTCTTCTTGACGTCCACCCTGCAGCTTGGTCGCGTCTACGACGCGGCGTGTGAACTGATGCTCGACCGGCATCCCGAGGTCGCGGAGGACTTCATCATCCCGGTGGTGGCCGAGTGCGACGACTCGTTCCTCAACGATGCCCGCCGGATGCAGGTGACCCGGGACGACGTCGCGGATGCGTGGGCACGCGCCGAGGAGTCCCGGCGCAGCGACACGCCACCCGACGAAGGGAGCGTCGGGTCGGGCACCGGCATGTCGTGCCTGGGCTTCAAAGGAGGGATCGGGACGGCCTCGCGGGTCACCCCGGAGGGCCATACCGTTGCAGTCCTGCTGATGACCAACTTCGGCGAACGGCACCGACTGACTGTCGATGGCGTTCCCGTCGGCCAGCTGCTGCAGCCGTCCGATACTGCGGGGCGCCCGCCGGCCGGTTCATGCATCGGGGTCGTCGTCACGGACGCCGCCGTTGACGGGGCAGGATGCGCCCGGCTGTCCCGCCGCATCGGCCTTGGCTTGGCCAGGACCGGCTCGGTGGCCCACAACGGCAGTGGCGAGATCTTCTTCGGCTGCGCCACCGGCCTGCGCATGAATCGACGCGGTGGTTCCGAGCCGGCCACACTGGTATCCGGCCGGGCTCTCGACCCGCTCTTCGAGGCGGTGGTGGAAGCGAGCGAGGAGGCAGTCCTCAACTCCATGTTGATGTCGCCGACGACCGTCGGGCGCGGTGGAAACATCAGCGAGGGCATTCCGGTGGAGCAGGTTGTACGCCTGCTCGGCAAACGCGGCCGGCTCTGACATGACGCCGGGGCCGAGCCGTGATCCAGATGTAGACGGGAGACGCCGCGAAGTCCGCATCCCGATGGACGACGGGATCGAGCTCGCCGCCACCCTGTATCTGCCAGTGACGTCCAAGGGGGCGCAGCCCTGCCTGCTGGAGGCACTCCCCTACCGCAAGGACGACCTGACGGCGTCCTACCGGCCAGAGTATGTGAGACTGCGTGACCAGCACGCGTATGCGGTGTGCCGTCTCGATCTGCGTGGCACGGGTTCATCGGGTGGTGACGCGACCGACGAGTACCCACCCCGTGAGCAGCAGGATCTCGCCATCGCGATCGAATGGCTTGCCGACCAGCAGTGGTGCGACGGCAACATCGGCATGTACGGCACGTCGTACTCGGGGTTCAACTCCCTGCAGATGGCCTGCGAGCGGCCGCCTCAGCTCAAGGCGGTCATTGCGATCTATGCGACCGACGACCGATACACCGATGACGTCCACTACCGCGGCGGCGTGCTGCGTCTGCTCGACCTCCTCGACTACTGCCACTACATGACACCGATGAATGCGCTGCCGCCGGTCCCCGCCCTGTGGGGCGACGGGTGGCGGGCCGAATGGCTGCGCCGTATCGACGTCTGCCAGCCATGGTTGCTGACCTGGCTCGAGGAGCAGCTCGACGGTGAGTACTGGCGGCACGGCTCGGTACGACCGGACTACGCCCGCATCGAATGTCCGGTCATGCTGGTGGCCGGCTGGGCGGACGGCTATCGGAACAACTCCTTTCGCACGATCGAGGCGTTGCGCCGATCCGGCGTGCCCCACCGCCTGCTGGTGGGACCGTGGGCGCACGCTGCCCCCGCCACCGCCCTACCGGGACCGAGGATCGACCTGGTCCCGGAGATGGTCGCCTGGTGGGACAAGTGGTTGCGGGGGATCGACAACCGGGTCGACGACGGCACGTCACCCGACCGACCTGCCGTGACCTGCTTCGTCCGCTCCTCTACGCCCCCGCAGCCAGACCTCGACATGTCAGCTGGCACCTGGATCAGGGAGTGCTGGCCGTCACCGCGTTCTGCCTTTCGTGAGCTGGAGCTTGCGGCTCGACCGCCGTACCACGTGAGGCCGGATGTCGGCGTCGACGCCTGGATCGACTGCGCCGGTCACCTGCCGTACGGCCAGAGCCTCGACCAGCGCTTCGATGACGCGGCGTCGATCACCTGGGAGTGGGACGCCGAAGCTATCAAGATCATCGGTCACCCAGTCGCCCGGCTACGTATCAGCGTCGACGCTGCG
>JBKPNJ010000035.1:0-6590 GCA_046732575.1 Actinomycetota bacterium | reverse complement strand
GGCCCCTTGCGCTTGCACGGGCTCGTCGAACGTGAGGACGACTGCCTTGGGTGTCCTGGACAGGATGCTGCCGTCCCCTGGTGAGGTGGAGACCAGCTCGGTGTGCGCCGACGCCGCGCCGGAGCCGGGTCCCGCCAGCAGGACCAGTCCAGCGACCAGGACGAGCAGCAGTGCGGAGAGGGGGCGGACCGATCGTTGTAAGGGGTGATGCAGCACGGGGTGCCCTTCGAATGTCGAGCTCTCGGGATTCCGGTGCCCCGAGTAACCAGAATCCCGAGAGACCCTGCACAGTTGGTTCGAAGCCGGCCGCTGCCCGGATGGGCGTGGATCAGGAGCGGGTCGTGCGGTACTCGGGAACGAGCTCGAGCGCGAGCTGCTCCATGAACAGGCCGACGTCGGTCACGATGCCCTGGGCCTGCGCCGAACCACGGTCCGCCAGCTTGGTGACCGTCGCCGGGTTGATGTCGACACACACCAGCGGGATGGTCGCCGGCAGGATGTTCCCCGTCGCGACCGAGTGCAGCATGGTCGCGACCATCAGGCAGAACCCGACGTCGGTGAGCTCCGCACGCATCGCCCGCTGCCCCTCGATGACGTCGGTGTGGACGTCCGGGAGGGGGCCGTCGTCGCGCACCGAGCCGACGAGCACGAACCGCTTCCCGCCGGTGACGAGCGCATGCATGATGCCACCTGTCAGCACGCCCTGGTCGACCGCGGCCGCGATCGAGCCGGCCTTGCGAATCGTGTTGAGCGCCCGGATGTGGTGCTCGTGGCCGTGTTTGACTCCCCGACCCTGCGCGAGGTCGACCCCGAGCGAGGTGCCGTACAGGGCCGACTCGATGTCGTGGGAGGCCAGCGCGTTCCCGGCGAAGAGCACGTCGACGAAGCCGGCCTTGACCAGCGACACCATCGCCGGGGCGGCTCCGGTGTGCACGACTCCCGGCCCGCCGACCCACAGGACCTCCTTGCCTGCCGCCTTGGCGTTGCGGATGCTGTCGGCTACCTGACGTACCAGCACCGTCTGCGGCTTCTCGCTGGAGACCTGTGAATCCATGAACCCGAACGACTCGTTCTCCTCGTATCCCACCACGGGGGGAGTCACCTGGATGCCGGCGGCCCCGCAGATCACCCGCATGCCCTTCTTCACATCGGCCATCGGCACCGTGCGGACCCGGCGGTCCGCGCCCCCGTCGTCCACGACGAGACCGCAGTCCATCTCGGGGTTCTCCACCTCGATCCATCTGCCGTTGATACGCACCCGGGTCTCGAGATTGGTGGTGGAGTAGAAGCCGTCGGGAAAGACGCCGTCCAGCTCCGCAGGTGCGATCGATGCCTCCCCGGGATCGACCAGGTTGACACCTCTGGTCTGCAACCGCATCACCAGGCGCTGCAGGCCGTCGTCGTCATCGGCACTGACAGAGATCTTCACATGGGACGGGTCGCTGGCATCCTTGCCGACGTCAAACCTGTCGATGACGTAGTCGCCGCCGTACTCGCGGATGTCGTCGAGCACGACCGACAAGATCCCGCTGTCCAGCAGGTGCCCGGTGATCTCGACGGTGTCGGTGCTCACAGGACAGCTCCGTTGCTCGGGTCCGAGTCATCGGGTGGCTTGTCCTTCATGCGTACGACCAGTGTTACGAACCCGGCCACGAAAGCGACCACCGCGAGGCCGAGCAACAGCGACGGCAGCGTCCACTCGGCGATCGCGGCGATCACCAGGAACAGCGGCCCACCGATCAACCCTCCCCAGGCGAGCTGGCTGACGAGGTCGAGCTCTGGCAGCGGTGGGGGCGTCGGGGGGACGAAACGGTCCTCGTCGTCTGGGCCGTCGACACCGTCCTCGAGCTCATCCGTCCGGTCCCCTTCCGGCTCCGGGTCGGCGCTCTCGGCTCCCGCGAGCCGGTCCTGATGCCCGCGCGACCACGGCGGATCGAACACCTCGTTGGTGGCGTCGCTGCGCTGCCCGTCGGCTGGCTGGCCACCGTCGGAGAGCGCACCCGGCGAGCCGTGCCCGTTGAAGGCGTCCACGTCGCCCTCGTGCCCGTCCGGCTCGGTGTCGAGGTCCTCCGCCACCGGCCACGGTGTGAACCGCTGATCCGGCGTCTGGTCATAGCCGGCGATGATCTGTGCCCAGACATCGTCGTCGGACTCCGGTCGACGCCCCTCCTGCTCAGCCATCGCATACCACCCGAGGCGGATGGCGGTCGAGCATGGGGACTCCTCGGTTCGTCTGCGGCGAGGATGCGGCTGCGAATGCATCGTCGCACGACCAGTGTGACTTGTCGCAAGGCGGTCGCCGGCGTTGTCGCACGATCGGGTCCTTTCGTGACGTACTGCGACGAGCTCGGTGAGGCTTCCGGGGACACCCGTGGTGACCTACCGTTGCCCGACGGCTCCGAGATGCCTAGTGTTCGACCAGCGGAGGAGGTTGCCGGTGTTCTACTGGATGCTGAAATGGGTCTTCGTCGGCCCGCTGCTGAAGCTCATCTTCCGGCCGACCGCCGAGGGGCTGGAGAACGTGCCGGCTGTCGGACCCGCGATCCTGGCCAGCAACCATCTGTCGTACTCCGACTGGCTCTTCATGCCACTGACCATTCCGCGCCGGGTGACCTTCGTGGCCAAAGCGGAGTACTTCACCGGCACGGGCGTCAAGGGCTGGCTGCAGCGGTTGTTCTTCGCGGGCGCCGGCCAGGTGCCGATCGACCGCTCCGGCGGCCGTGCCTCGGAGGGGGCGATCCTTTCGGGACTGAAGATCCTGCGGGCCGGTGAGCTGTTCGGGATCTACCCGGAAGGGACCCGCTCCCATGACGGCCGGCTGTACCGCGGCAAGACGGGCATCGCCCGGATGGCACTGGAGGCGAAGGTGCCGGTGATACCGGTCGCGGTGGTCGGGACCGACGTGGTCGCCCCGCCCGGGAAGATCTTCGGCCGCCTCACCCGTCCGCACGTGGTGTTCGGCGAGCCGCTGGACTTCTCCCGGTACGAGGGGATGGAGGGTGACCGCTACGTGCTGCGGTCGATCACCGACGAGATCATGTACGCGATCATGAAGCTGTCCGGTCAGGAGTACGTCGACATCTACTCGACCCGCGCCAAGGAGGACGCCAAGCGGGAGGCGGCGGCGGCAAAGCGGAACGAGAAGACGGACAACGCCGCCTGAGCCGGCTAGGGCCGGCTAGTCCCTCCCTGCCTGTTCCCGCAGCCGGTGCAGCACGTCCTTGTCGATGCCGCCGTCGCGTGCCCTCATCTCGTAGTTCTCAGCTCCCAGCCATGCGTCGAGGTCGGCGTAGCCGAGCTTGTCCAGGTGCCGACCGATCTCATCGGCAACCTCGCCCTCGATCGGGATCATGTCTTCGTCGTTGGGCTCGAGGAACACCAGGTGGTGGAGCAGCAGGATGCGTGTGAGCTCCGAGCACGGGGCGGGATGGTCGTCGACGCGCAGGTCGACCTCGACGTCGTCGAAATGCCCGTACCCGCCGCCCTCGCGGACCACGAGCAGTGCCGCGCTCTGCCGACCCCGGCTGTCTCCTCCGGCGGCGTCCCCGGCGACCAGTGCCCGGAGCAGCCGGTCGGAGAGGTGGAGCCCGCCGGGGCTCTCCAGCCAGGCCTCGTGCATCGCCTGGATCACCTCGGGGCCGGTGAGGATGTTGCCCTGGACCGCGACACCGTCTCCGATGAACCCCCCTGCCCAGGCGTAGCACTCGTCGCCGGTGTAGGTGGCCGCGCCGCCGTCGGCGTCGACGACACCGACCTGGCGGTGCTCCCGTCCGGAGTCGCCCGCCGTCAGCACGTCGAGCGTCTCCTGCGCGGACCGCCCCTCGGCGAGCAGCGCCAGACCATCGCGCTTGTACCCCGCGTTCGCGAACGCCTGGGTGGCGATCGCCCCCTGCCCCGCCCGCGCCGCGGGTACCACCGCACCGACGCCGAGGAACTTCGACGCCACCGCGACACCCCAGGACTCACCGTCGGCCGAGCGGGCAGCAATGGAGAAAGTCATGTCGGGAAACCTACCCACTCCTGCCCGACGCTCACCGCGCGCATCCACGCCGGCGCCTGCCGACGGTTAGGGTTGTCCCCGCGGACACGTTGAACGTTGAAGGAGCACTGATGCGCGTTGGAGTCCTGACCGGCGGTGGCGACTGTCCCGGACTGAACGCCGTGATCAGATCGGTGGTGCGCAAGGGCGTCGGTGAGTACGGCTACGAGTTCGTCGGCTTCCGCGACGGCTGGCGGGGTCCTCTGGACAACCAGACCTCCACGCTCGGGATCCCGCAGGTGCGCGGGATCCTGCCGCGAGGCGGCACGATCCTGGGTTCCTCGCGGACGAATCCGTTCAACATCGAAGGTGGCGTCGAGCGCATCAAGGACAACCTGATGTCCAACGGAGTCGACGCCCTCGTCGCCATCGGTGGCGAGGACACCCTCGGCGTGGCCACCAAGCTGGCGGACCTCGGTGTCAACGTCGTCGGGGTGCCCAAGACCATCGACAACGACCTGTCCGGGACCGACTTCACCTTCGGCTTCGACACAGCCGTCAACATCGCGATGGAGGCGATCGACCGGCTCCACACCACAGCGGAGTCACACCACCGGGTGTTGGTCGTGGAGGTCATGGGGCGCCATGCGGGCTGGATCGCGCTGCACTCGGGGCTGGCCGGCGGGGCCAACATCATCTTGATCCCCGAGCGCCCGTTCGACGTCGAGAAGGTTTGCGCGCAGGTCGAGAGCCGGTTCCGTACGAACTTCTCGCCGATCATCGTGGTAGCCGAGGGAGCGGTCCCCCTGGACGGCACGATGGCCACCTTCGACGGGGAGCTCGACGCGTTCGGGCACGTACGGCTGGGCGGTATCGGCGACCGTCTGGCGCAGGAGATCGAGAAGCGGACGGGCAAGGAGGCGCGACCGGTCGTCCTTGGTCACGTCCAGCGCGGCGGTACCCCCACCGCTTTCGACAGGTGGCTGGCCACCCGGTTCGGCTTGCATGCCATCACTGCTGTGCACGACGGCGACTACGGCGTGATGGTCGCGCTGCGCGGCACGGACATCGTCCGCGTGCCGCTCAGGGAAGGCACCGACGAGCTCAAGCTGGTCGACCCCGAGCTGTACGCCGAGGCCGACGTGCTCTTCGGGTCGTAGGCGGCTCCGCGACCACCGTACCCCGCTCCGTACGCTTGACCCGTGACCGTCCCCGATCTGTCGACCCTGCATCGCCTCGGTGCCGCGCAGCAACCGGCTTGGCCGGACACCGAGGCGGTGGACGCGACGGTCTCCCGGCTGCGCACGCTGCCGCCGCTGGTCTTCGCCGGTGAGTGCGACGAGCTGCGCGGCAAGCTTGCCTCGGTCGCCGACGGCGAGGCATTCCTCCTGCAGGGCGGTGACTGTGCGGAGACGTTCGCCGGACTGAGCGCCGACAACGTCCGCAACAAGCTGCGCGTGCTTCTGCAGATGGCGGTTGTGCTGACGTACGCGGCCTCCGTTCCGGTGGTCAAGCTGGGGCGGATCGCCGGCCAGTTCGCCAAACCACGCTCCAGCGACACCGAGGTCCGCGACGGCGTCGAGCTGGCCGCGTACCGCGGCGACGCGGTCAACGGGTTCGCGTTCACCGCTGCCGACCGGCGGCCCGATCCCTCCAGGCTGATCGACGTCTACAACGCGTCCGCGGCGACGCTCAACCTCTGCCGGGCGTTCGTCACCGGCGGATACGCGGACCTGCGCCAGGTGCACACCTGGAACACCGACTTCGTCCGGGAGAGCGCCGTCGGAGAACGGTATGAGCTGCTCGCCGGGGAGATCGACCGGGCCCTGACGTTCATGCGGGCGATCGGGGCGGAGCCCGACGAGTTCCACCGGGTCGACTTCCATTCGTCGCACGAGGCGCTCGTGCTGGAGTACGAGCACGCGATGACCCGCATCGACTCGCGTACCGACCTCCCGTACGACGTGTCGGGGCACTTCCTCTGGATCGGGGAGCGCACCCGGCAGCTCGACGGCGCGCATGTGGAGCTGATGTCGCACATCCGCAACCCGGTCGGCGTCAAGCTCGGTCCGCACGCGACAGCCGACGATGCGGTGGCGCTGGCGGAGAAGCTCGACCCCGAGCGGGAGCCCGGCCGGCTGACGTTCATCACCCGGATGGGAGCGGACCGGGTGCGCGACGTGCTGGCGGACCTGGTGGAGAAGGTGACGGCCCACGGGGTCAAGGTCGCGTGGGTGTGCGATCCGATGCACGGCAACACCTTCGAGACGTCGACTGGATACAAGTCTCGTCGGTTCGAGGACGTGATCGACGAGGTGCAAGGGTTCTTCGAGGTGCACCGCGCGCTGGGAACGTGGCCGGGGGGTCTGCACGTCGAGCTCACCGGCGACGACGTCACCGAGTGCGTCGGCGGTGGAGAGGCGCTGATGGAGGCCGATCTCTGGCACCGGTACGAGACGGTCTGCGATCCGCGGTTGAACCGGGTGCAGTCGCTGGAGCTCGCGTTCCTCGTGGCCGAGATGCTTCGCGTGCGCACCTGACGCACTCACCTCGTCCCTCCGGAGGGGCGGCGGTCAACGCGCGCATGACGCGAGCCGGTGGCAGCGGCCTG
>JBKPNJ010000034.1:0-3932 GCA_046732575.1 Actinomycetota bacterium | reverse complement strand
CGAAGCCGGAGTAGACACCCCACGACGGCGATGCGGTGGCCGCGAGCACGGCTCGGATCTTGAACGCCGGCGGACCGCCGTACTGCAGGTAGGCGGTGAGGATGTCCGGAGTGTTCACGAACAGGTTCGGACGCATCACGTCGCTGGAGTCAGCGGCGAGCTCGGTGAAGTACTCGGTGAGCTCCACCTTGTCGTTGCGCCAGGTGAAGTAGGTGTAGGACTGGTGGAACCCCACCATCGCCAGCGCGCGCATCATCGCCGGCCGCGTGAACGCCTCGGACAGGAACAGGACGTCGGGGTCCGTGTCGCGGATCTCGCCGAGCATCCACTCCCAGAACTGCACCGGCTTGGTGTGCGGGTTGTCGACCCGGAAGATGCGCACCCCGTGGTCCATCCACAGTCGTACGACCCTGAGCACCTCCTGGTAGAGGCCGTCCGGGTCATTGTCGAAGTTGAGCGGGTAGATGTCCTGGTACTTCTTCGGTGGATTCTCGGCGTAGGCGATCGTGCCGTCCGCGCGGGTGGTGAACCATTCCGGGTGTGAGGTCACCCAGGGATGGTCCGGGGCGCACTGCAGCGCCAGGTCGAGCGCCACCTCCAGGCCGAGCGAGCCGGCGCGGGCCACGAAGTCGTCGAAGTCGTCGAATGTCCCGAGGCCGGGATCGATGGCGTCGTGGCCGCCCTCTGAGCTGCCGATCGCCCATGGGGACCCCGGGTCGTCGGGACCGGGCTCCAGGGTGTTGTTCGCGCCCTTGCGGTTGACCTTGCCGATCGGATGGATCGGTGGCAGGTAGACGACGTCGAAACCCATCTCGGCGATCGCATCGAGCCGTTTGGAAGCCGTCTGCAGCGTGCCGCCGCGAAGCCTCCCGGTGGCTGGGTCGGTCCTCACGCCCTCACTGCGCGGGAAGAACTCGTACCAGGCACCGACCAGCGCCCGCTCGCGACTGACATAGAGGGGATACGGGCCCTCGGTGCTGACCAGCTCGCGCAGTGGGTGCGCGGCGAGAGCCCGGGTGACCTCGGGTCCCAAGGCCGGTGCCAGCCTGGCCGGCACCGGCCGCGTCGAGTCGGCCAGCGCGGTGACGGCGTCGGTAAGGGTGGTCCGTTCCCCGACTGCCTCATCCGGTAGCGCCGCGGCGGCGCGCTCGAGTACCAGCGCACCCTCGGCGAGCATCAGCTCGACATCGATCCCGGCCTCGATCTTGATCTCCGCGGCGTGGTGCCAGGTGGCGTACGGGTCGGACCAGGCGTCGACGAGGAAGGTCCACGCCCCCTCGACGTCGGGGGTGACGTCCGCCTCCCATCGGCTCAGGCCGGGGTTCGTCTCCTCCATGCCGACCATCGGTCGGGCGGTCCCGGTCGGGTCGACGAGCACGACGCCCGCTCCGAGGGCGTCGTGCCCCTCTCGGAAGACAGTCGCGGATACGGTGAACGTCTCACCGACAACAGCCTTGGCGGGGTGCCGGGCCAGGTCGACAACCGGCTGGACGTCAAGGATGGGGATCCGCGCAATCATCAGCCGTGAACTTACCGATGCGCAGGCCGGCTCGCACACAGTGGGGCGAGCCGGCCCGCGGGTCGTGTCAGCGGCCGCTCAGAAGCCGGTGAGGCCGCGCCGTACCCGGACGGTCTTCGCGGCGTAGGAGAAGATGGCGTCGATCACCATCCCGACGATGAGGATCACGATCATCAGCGCCAGCAGCCGATCGGCGCGGCCGTAGCTGCGGGCGAGCGACAGGTCGCCTCCCAGTGATGGGTGTCCCGGGATCAGGACGAGCAGCTCGCCGGCCATCAGGCTCCGCCATGCGAACGCCCAGCCCTGCTTGAGGCCGGAGACATACGACGGAAGCGCCGCCGGCAGCACGATGTGCCTGTACCGGTCGATCCCCCGGGCACCTAGCATGTGGCCGGCGCGCAGGAACGAGGGAGGCACCTCGTCGATCCCGCTGATGATGCCGTTGGCGATCGACGGTGCGGCGCCCAGGATGATCACGAACATGATCGCGGACTCGGTGAGCCCGAACATCAAGATGGCGAGCGGGAACCATGCGATCGACGGCATGGTCTGGAGCCCGGTGATCATCGACCCGACACCGAGCCGCAGCACCCGCCACTGCGAGACGGCGATGCCGAGCAGGCTTCCGATGATCACGGACAGGCCGAAGCCGAAGACTCCCCGATGCAGAGTCGTGTAGAGCTCGCGCCAGAAGTCGCGCTCGCTGACGATGTCACGCAGGGTCCCCAGCGTCGTCGCCGGGGACGGGAGCAGGAAGTCAGGCTTGACTCCGGACAGGTACACCAGCTCCCACAACCCCAGGGCGATGGCGACGGCAAGGAGCTTCGGCCAGGTGGCCGACCAGCCGGCGCGCGCGCCGTTGACCAGCCGGTCCGGCGTGGTGACCGTGCGGGTGCGGGAAATGGCATCAACGGACATGGCGGGCCACCTCGGCCTTCAGCTCACGGGTGAGGACGCCTGACAACTCGGCCACCGGGACGTCGTCCTGGTGCCGGGGACGCGCGATGTCGACCTCGTACTCGCTCTTGACCCGACCGGGTCCGGACTCCATCAGGATCGTGCGGTCGGAGAGCCGGACGGCTTCGCGGACATTGTGGGTGACGAAGACGACGGTGAGCCTGAGCTGTTGCCAGATGCGCTCGATCTCGTCATGCATCGAGTCACGAGTCATGGCGTCGAGCGCCGCGAAGGGCTCGTCCATCAGCACGATCTCCGCCTCTTGGGCCAGCACTCGGGCCAGGGCACCACGCTGGCGCATACCGCCGGACAGCTCGTGGGGGCGCCGCTTGCCCCGGCCGCCCAGACGGACCAGATCGAGCAGCTCCTCGACCCGTCCGGCCCGATCGTTCCTCGGCGTGTCCTGCAGCTTCAGCGCCAGCTCGACGTTCTGCTCCAGGGTCAGCCACGGGAACAGCGTCGACTCCTGGAACATGAACGCGACCTTGCGCCCACCGGTGTCGATGCTGCCGGAAGTGGGCTTGTCGAGGCCGGCGATGAGATTGAGCAGCGTGCTCTTGCCGCAGCCGCTCGCCCCCACCAGGCAGAGGAACTCACGGTCGCGGACGGTGATGTTGACGTCGTCCAGGGCCAGATGGTGCTGGTGCCCGGTAGTGAACTCCTTCGAGACGTCAGCGATGGTGATGGCCACGTCGCCGCGCCCCCCGGACGCCGAGATGACGGCGCCGGGGCGGCTGCGCAGCCTGTTCGAGGTGATACTCACGATGACGCGACCTCGGACTCTCCGGCTGCCTTCAGGACGGCGTTCAGGGGAGCCAGGTCGTACAGCCCCGGCAGGTTGTCGATCGGGTCGAGCAGCCCGACATCGGCCGCGTGCTTCGCGTCGGCCTCGAGCGTGCTCTGGAGCGGGTCGTTGGTGAAGGTCAGCTGGCTCCAGGCGGACTCGAACACATCGGTGGGGATCGTCGCCTTCGTCAGCTCCTCGAGCTTGGCCTTTATCAGCGCCTTGGCGTCGTCGGGGCTCTTGTTGATGTAGTCGTTGGACTCGACATGAGCAGCCAGCAGATCGGTCACAAGGTCAGGGTTCGCCTTGAGGAAGTCGGTGTTCACCAGGAGCTGCGTGGTGACGAACTGGCCCTTCGGCCACAGGTCGGCCTCGTTGACGAGAACCTTCCCGCCCTCGTTGACCAGGATCGACGCGTACGGCTCGGGCACCCAGGCGCCGTCGATCTCACCTTGCTGAAACGCCTGAACGGTGACGCTGTTGTCCTGCGGCAGGATCGACAGGTCGCCGCCACCCTCGGTGTCGGTCTCCAGGCCCTGGGTCTTGAGGTAGTAGCGCGCCGCGATGTCCTGCGTGTTGCCGGCGCCGGGCGTCGCGATGGTCTTGCCGGCGAGGTCGGCCACGGAGGTGATGTCCGGCTTGACGACCAGCGAGGCACCTCCGGAGGCGGCA
>JBKPNJ010000033.1:0-14031 GCA_046732575.1 Actinomycetota bacterium | reverse complement strand
CGGCTCGCCGAGCTCGGCGCGATGGCCGACTCTGCGGCCGGTGTCAGGGTGTTCTCCGACGACGGCCACTGCGTCTCCGACGCGGTGCTCATGCGCCGGTCATTGGAGTACGTCAAGGCGTTCGACGGCGTGATCGCCCAGCACGCGCAGGAGCCGCGGCTCACCGAGGGCGCGCAGATGAACGAGGGCGAGCTGTCCGGGATCCTCGGCATGCGAGGCTGGCCTGCCGTCGCGGAGGAGGCGATCATCGCCCGCGACACCCTGCTGGCCGCCCACGTCGGATCCCGGCTGCACGTCTGTCACGTGTCCACCGCCGGATCCGTGGATATCGTGCGTGCCGCCAAGGCGAAGGGCTGGAGCGTCACTGCCGAGGTGACGCCGCACCACCTGCTCCTCACCGACGAGCTGGTCACCAGCTACGACCCTCGATTCAAGGTGAACCCGCCGCTGCGGACCGCTGCAGACGTCGACGCGCTCAGGTCGGGGCTGGCCGACGGGACCATCGACGCGGTGGCGACCGACCATGCCCCTCATCCCCGAGAGGACAAGGAGTGCGAGTGGGACGCGGCGGCCTTCGGGATGCTCGGCCTGGAGACGGCGCTGTCGGTCGTGCAGCAGACGATGGTCGATACCGGGCTGCTCGACTGGGCAGCCGTCGCCGACCGGATGTGCCACCGGCCCGCCCGCATCGGCCGGGTCCGCGACCACGGCTCTCCGCTCGCTGTCGGGGCACCGGCGAACATCGTGTTGTACGACCCTTCGGCCCGCCACGTGGTGGACCCCTCGGACTCCGTCTCGTTGTCCGCCAACACCCCGTACGCCGGGATGACCCTTCCGGGCCGCGTCGTCGCGACGTTCCTCCGCGGCCGGCCGACGCTGATCGACGGGAAGCTGCGATGAACGCTCCGGCACTGCTGCTCCTGGAGGACGGGCGCTCCTTCCGGGGCGAGTCCTTCGGCGCGAGCGGGGAGGCCTTCGGTGAGGCGGTGTTCTCGACCGGCATGACCGGATACCAGGAGACGCTGACGGACCCGTCCTACCACCGACAGGTCGTGGTGATGACGGCTCCGCACATCGGCAACACCGGCATCAACGACGAGGATCAGGAGTCCGGCAGGGTCTGGGTCGCCGGGCTCGTCGTGCGGGAGCCGCCCCGGCTGGCGTCCAGCTGGCGCTCGGTGCGAACACTCGATGACGAGCTGTCGGCCCATGGGGTCGTGGCGATCAGCGGCGTCGACACGCGTGCGCTGACCCGGCATCTGCGCGACCGGGGGGCGATGCGCACCGGCATCACCACTCTCGAGCCCGACGCCGATGCCTTCCTGGCAAGGGTCCTTCAGACACCGGCGATGACTGGCGCCGACCTCGCCGACGAGGTGACGACCGCTGCTGCGCGGGTCTACCCGGCACGGGGGCCACGGCGCCACACGGTCGTGGCGGTCGACCTCGGGATCAAGTCGATGAGCGTTGAGCTGCTCGCCCGCCGAGGCGTGGAAGTGCAGCTGCTGCCGGCGTCCGTCGGCATCGGCGAGCTGGTCGCGCGACAGCCGGACGGTGTGTTCTTCTCCAACGGTCCCGGGGATCCCGCCACCGCCGGGCCGGCGATCGGGCTGCTGCGGGAGGTGCTCGCCAGGGGGATCCCCTTCTTCGGGATCTGCTTCGGCAACCAGCTGCTCGGACGCGCGCTGGGCTTCGACACGTTCAAGCTCAAGTACGGCCACCGCGGCATCAACCAACCGGTGAAGGACCTCACGACCGGCAGGGTCGAGGTCACCGCGCACAACCACGGGTTCGCGGTAGATGCGCCGGTCGGCGAGACGGTGGACACTCCCTACGGGCGCGCCGAGGTCACGCACGTAAGCCTCAACGACGGCGTCGTCGAGGGGCTGCGCCTCCTCGACTCTCCGGCGTTCGCCGTCCAGTACCACCCGGAGGCCGCCGCCGGGCCGCACGACGCCGGGCACCTGTTCGACAGGTTCGTGCAGACGCTCACCGACGGACAGCGCTGATGCCCCGACGCACCGACATCACCTCGGTCCTGGTGATCGGCTCCGGACCGATCGTCATCGGCCAGGCCTGCGAGTTCGACTACTCCGGCACTCAGGCCTGCAGGGTGCTCCGCGCCGAGGGGCTGCGGGTCGTGCTTGTGAACTCCAACCCGGCCACGATCATGACCGATCCCGAGTTCGCCGACGCCACCTACATCGAGCCGATCACCGCGCCGTTCGTGACAAAGATCATCGAGAAGGAACGACCCGATGCGCTGCTCGCGACGCTTGGCGGGCAGACCGCTCTCAACATCGCCACCGAGCTCTCCGACCGTGGGGTGCTGGACAAGTACGGGGTGGAGCTCATCGGCGCGTCGATCGACGCGATCCGTGCCGGCGAGAATCGCCAGTCCTTCAAGGCGATCGTGCAGGCACTGCCGCCGACGTGGCAGGCCGGCGTCGCCGACAGCGTGGTCTGTCACGGCATCGAGGAGTGCCTGGACGCCGCGGAGCTGCTGGGCTATCCGGTCGTGGTGCGACCGTCGTTCACGATGGGCGGTACCGGTTCAGGGATGGCGTACGACCGCGACGACCTGCGCCGGATCGCGGGGAGTGGCCTGGCCGCGTCACCGACCACCGAGGTGCTGCTCGAGGGGTCGATCCTGGGCTGGAAGGAGTACGAGCTGGAGGTGATGCGGGACCGCAAGGACAATGTGGTCATCGTCTGCTCGATCGAGAACCTCGACCCGATGGGCGTGCACACCGGGGACTCCGTAACCGTCGCCCCGGCGATGACGCTCACCGACCGTGAGTACCAACGGATGCGGGATATCGCCATCGCGGTGGTCAGGGCGGTGGGTGTCGACACCGGTGGCTGCAACATCCAGTTCGCCGTCAACCCGACCGACGGGCGCATCGTCGTCGTGGAGATGAACCCGCGGGTCTCGCGGTCCTCGGCGCTGGCCTCGAAGGCGACCGGCTTCCCGATCGCCAAGATCGCGGCGATGGTTGCGATCGGCTACTCCCTCGACGAGATCCCCAACGACATCACCGGGCAGACCCCGGCGAGCTTCGAGCCCAGCCTTGACTACGTTGTGGTCAAGGTGCCGCGGTTCGCGTTCGAGAAGTTTCCGCTCGCAGACCCCACCCTCACAACCCACATGAAGAGCGTGGGGGAGGTGATGGCCATCGGCCGCAACTTCTGCGAGGCGCTGCAGAAGGCCCTGCGCTCACTGGAGGACGAGAACGCGATCCTGTCCTGGGCGGCCCCACCGGCACCGGCACAGAAGCTGCTCGAGCAGATGGCCACACCGCATGACGGGCGGCTGCGTGCGGTCGTCGACGGGCTGCGCGCGGGACTGTCCCCGGACCAGGTTGTCGAGGCGAGCGGCATCGACGCATGGTTCGTCGACCAGCTGGTCCACCTCGACCAGCTGGCGCAGCGGCTGGCGCAGGCGCCGCAGCTGAGCGTCGAGCTGCTGCGCTCGGTCAAACGCCATGGCTTCTCCGACGCCCAGATCGCCGGCATCCGCGGCATGCGGGAGGACGTGGTGCGCCAGGTGCGCTGGGCGCTGGGTCTGCGGCCGGTCTACAAGACGGTCGACACGTGCGCAGCGGAGTTCGCAGCACGCACCCCGTACCACTACTCCTGCTACGACGAGGAGGACGAGGTCCGGCCGCGCGAGAAGCCCGCCGTGATCATCCTGGGCAGCGGCCCCAACCGGATCGGCCAGGGCATCGAGTTCGACTACTCGTGCGTGCACGCCTCGCTGGCGCTGGCAGCGGCCGGCTACGAGACGGTCATGGTCAACTGCAACCCCGAGACGGTGTCGACCGACTACGACACCTCCGACCGGCTGTACTTCGAGCCGCTGACGCTCGAGGACGTCCTCGAGGTCTATGCCGCGGAGTGTCGGGCCGGACCTGTCGCGGGCATCGTCGTGGCCCTGGGGGGCCAGACCCCCTTGGGCCTCGCGCAGGGGCTGGAGAACGCCGGGGTTCCCATCGCCGGGACCTCACCGGCCGCGATCCACCTGGCCGAGGACAGGGGCTCCTTCGGCCGCGTGCTCGGCCGGGCCGGCCTTCCGGCCCCCCGGCACGGCACCGCGACCTCCTTCGACCAGGCCCGGCAGATCGCGGAGGCGATCGGCTTCCCGGTCCTGGTCCGCCCGTCCTACGTCCTCGGTGGCCGCGGGATGGAGATCGTGTACGACGACGAAGCCCTGCGGTCCTACATCGACCGGGCCACCGAGATATCACCGGTCCACCCCGTGCTTGTCGACCGGTTCCTCGACGATGCCGTGGAGATCGACGTCGACGCGATCTACGACGGCCGGGACCTGTTCCTCGGCGGAGTCATGGAGCACATCGAGGAGGCCGGGATCCATTCCGGCGACTCCGCCTGCGTACTGCCACCGATCACGCTGGGCCACGAGGAGATCGAGCGCATCCGCCGCAGCACGCTGGCGATCGCCGACGGTGTCGGGGTGCGCGGCCCACTCAATGTGCAGTACGCGCTGGTGGGTGACGTGCTCTATGTGCTCGAGGCGAACCCCCGCGCCTCCCGGACGGTTCCGTTCGTTTCCAAGGCGACAGGGACCGGCCTGGCCAGGTCCGCGGCACGGGTGATGCTCGGGGCGAGTGTGGCCGAGCTGCGTGCCGAGGGCCTGCTGCCCGAGGTCGGGGACGGGGGGACGCTGCCGCCTGCCGCCCCTATCGCGGTCAAGGAGGCGGTGATGCCGTTCAACCGGTTCCGTACCCTTGACGGCCGGCCGGTCGACTCGGTGCTGGGACCGGAGATGCGCTCGACCGGTGAGGTGATGGGCATCGACACCGGGTTCGGGACCGCGTTCGCCAAGGCGCAGGAAGGTGCATACGGTGGCCTCCCCACCAGCGGCCGGGTCTTCGTGTCGGTGGCCAACCGGGACAAGCGGCACATGATCTTTCCGGTCAAGCGGCTCGCCGACCTCGGTTTCGAGGTACTGGCGACGGCAGGCACCGCCGAGGTGCTCCGCCGCAACGGCGTCGTCGCACAGGTCGTGCGCAAGCAGTCCGCTGGTGTGGGGCCCGGGGGCGAGCCGACCATCGTCGGGCGCATCAACGACGGTGAGGTCGACCTGATCATCAACACGCCGTTCGGCTCGACAACCGGAGGCTCGCCCCGGCTGGACGGGTACGACATCCGTACCGCAGCGGTGTCCCACAACATTCCGTGCGTCACCACGGTCCAGGGCCTCGCCGCGGCGGTCCAGGGCATCGAGTCGCTACGGGCCGGGGACATCGACGTGCGCTCGATGCAGGACTGGGGCCGGCTGGTGGGTGGCCAGCCGTGAGCCGTGCACCGCTGCAGGTACGCGGCAAGGTGCTGGCGAGCAAGCGAGCCGGCGCCTACCGACATCTCACCGTCGCGGCGCCAGGCATCCCGGAGCGGACCGAGCCTGGCAGCTTCGTCACCGTGGCCGTCGGCGGGGACCCGTCGGCGATGCTGCTGCGCCGCTCGTTCTCGGTCTATCGCGTGCGCAGCAGCGGTGTCTACGGCGGCACCGTTGAGATCGTCTTCGCGGCGCAGGGCCCGGGAACCCGGTGGATGGCACTGCTCCGTCCCGGTGACCCCCTCGACGTGGTCGGCCCCCTCGGCAGGCCGTTCGCTCCGCCGCGACAGCCGGTGCCGTGCCTGCTGGTCGGGGGCGGCTACGGCAGCGCCCCGCTGTTCATGCTCGCCGGCCGGTTGAGAGAGCGGGGCTGCCCGGTGCACATGGTGCTGGGCGCGGCGACGGAAGAGAGGCTCTTCGGGACGCTCGAGGCCAAGAGGGCCGCGCTGTCGGTCGCGGTGACCACCGAGGACGGCTCGGTCGGCGTCCGGGGGCGGGTAACCGATGTGCTGCCGGCGCGTATCGAGGCCTCCGGGGCGGAGGTCGTCTACTCCTGTGGACCGATGCGGATGCTCGACGCGGTCACCGAGGTCGCGATGGCGCACGGGGCGTGGAGCCAGGCCGCGGTCGAGGAGTCCATGGCCTGCGGGATCGGGGTATGCATGACGTGCGTGCTCCCGGTCGCCGGCGACGACGGGATGACGCGGATGGTGCGCGCCTGCGTGGAGGGCCCGGTGTTTCGCGGTGAACGGGTGCGCTGGAAGGACATCGGCACCATCCCCGACGGAACCCTCGGCGCTCCCACGGGCGGAGGTCGATGATGCATCCTCTTACCGCCGGCGACGTCGACCTGACAACGGCACTCGCCGACCTGACGCTGCCCAACCCGGTGATGACCGCCTCGGGCTGCGCGGCCGCGGGTCGGGAGCTGCACCAGTTCTTCGACGTGGCCGACCTCGGGGCGATCGTCACCAAGTCGATCATGCGCGACCCCCGATCGGGTCGGCCGACGCCGCGGATGGCCGAGACACCGTCGGGAATGCTCAACTCTATCGGGCTCCAGGGCCCGGGAGTCGACGCCTTCCTCAGCGCCGACCTGCCCTGGCTGGTGCAGCGGCGGGCCCGGCCCGTCGTCTCGATCGCCGGCTCCACGCTGGGGGAGTACGCCGAGCTGGCCCGGCGGGTCGGCGACACCCCTGGGGTCGCCGCCGTCGAGGTCAACATCTCCTGCCCCAACGTTGAGAACCGCGGGCTGGTCTTCGCCTGTGACCCCTACCAAGCCGCCAAGGTGATCTCGGTCGTCCGCCGGGAGACCCCGCAGCCGGTCCCGGTGCTCGCGAAGCTCTCACCCGACGTCACCAGCGTCGTCACCGTCGCGGAGTCGGTGATGGATGCGGGCGCGACCGGGTTGACGCTGATCAACACACTGCTGGGCATCACCATCGATCCGGAGTCGTTGCGGCCGGTGCTCGGCGGCGGAACGGGCGGACTGTCGGGGCCGGCGATCCGCCCTGTCGCGCTGCGATGCGTCTGGCAGGTGCACCAGGCGATGCCCGAGGTACCTGTCGTCGGGGTCGGCGGGATCACCTGCGGCCGCGACGCGATGGCGTTCCTGCTCGCCGGCGCCTGCGCGGTGCAGGTCGGCACTGTCATCTTCAACGACCCCGGTGCGCCGATCCGCATCGTGACCGAACTGGCCGCAGAGCTGGCCGCCCATGGTTTCGCCAAGGCAGCCGACGCCGTCGGGTTCGCCCACCGTCCGACGACGCATGCCCTTGGCGCGGCTCCGTGAACGCAACGGCCGACGGGTTCGGCGATCGGCTGGCGGCGGCGGTCGACAGCCGCGGACCGCTGTGTGTGGGCATCGACCCCCACCCGGCGCTGCTGTCATCCTGGGGGCTCCCCGACGACCCCGGTGGGCTCGAACGATTCGCCGACGTCAGCGTCGAGGCCCTCGCCGGTGAGCTCGCGGTACTGAAGCCGCAGTCGGCGTTCTTCGAACGTCACGGCTCCCGCGGCATCGCCGTACTCGAGCGGCTGATCGGGGCCGCCCGGCAGGCGGGGGCCCTCGTCTTGCTGGACGTCAAGCGCGGCGACGTGGGTTCCACGATGCAGGCGTACGCCGACGCCTACCTCGACCCACGCTCGACGCTGGCCTGCGACGCGATCACGGTGAGCCCCTACCCGGGCTTCGGGTCGCTGACGCCGGTGATCGACACCGCGCTCGGCACCGGGCGCGGCGTCTTCGTGCTCGCTCTTACCTCCAACGCCGAGGGGGCGTCGATCCAGCGGGCCCGCACCGGCTCAGGTGGGACGGTGGCTGGGGACATCCTGGCCGCGGTGTCGGCGTGCAACGCCGGGCCACGTCGAGGGTCCGTCGGCGCCGTGGTGGGAGCAACTGTCGGATCCACCGGCGAAGACCTGCACATCAACGGGCCGTTGCTGGCGCCGGGCCTGGGCGCACAGGGCGGCTCGGCGCGCGCGCTGCTCGAGGTCTTCGGCGATGCGCTCCCCAACGTCCTGCCCACCACTTCGCGTGCGGTGCTCGGTGCCGGCCCCCATCCCAGCGCCCTGCGCGACGCCGCCCGGCAAGCCGCTGAGCAGATCGCCGACGTGCTCGATCGGGCGTGAGCGCGCACCGATGACGGTGCCGGTCGGGGTCGACAGGACGTTCTGAACCTCTCGATGACATGCTCTGGCCACGGGGCGTGGCGATGCGTCCACCACGAGAGGACATCGAGATGAAACGTCTGTTCGCCGCAGTTGCGGCCAGCGTGCTGGCCATGACGATGCTCACCGCCTGCGGAGGGGGTGGAGACGACACTGACGCGTACTGCTCCGCGATCGAGGACGCAAAGGCCAAGTTCAAGGACCTCAACAACTTCGACCCGTCACAGCTCGACGATGTGACGAACACCTTCAGCGACATCGCCGACAAGGCGCCCGACAGCGTCAAGGATCAGTGGGCGACCATAGACGGTGGTTTCACCGAGATGACCGACACCCTGAGCAATCTCGGAATCGACCCCGCCGACCTCTCGGATCCCGCCGCGATGGCCAGCATCGACCCGCAGAAGATCGACGAGCTTCAGCAGCTGGCCTCCAAGCTGGGCAGTGATGATATGTCGAAAGCAGCTGACGACATCACGTCCGAGGTCAAGTCCGACTGCGACATCGACCTGAACGCCTGAACAGCGGCACCGACGGCTCCCGCCCGATGCGAATCGCGTCCGACCTTTGACCGTGGCGGCATTGGATCGCTAGGTTCCGATAAGCGCCTACCTTCATTGACTGTTCATCCGAGGTGACCCGCCGTGGCAGTCCCCCAGCTCACGCCAGCGCAGCGTCAGGCAGCACTCGAGAAAGCAGCGGCCGCCCGCCGGGAGCGGGCGGACGTGAAGAACCGCCTCAAGCACTCGGGCGCGACGCTGTCGGAGGTACTTCGCGAGGGGTCGTCCAACGAAGTGATAGCGAAGATGAAGGTGCTCGACCTGCTGCGCGCGATGCCGGGGCTGGGGAAGGTGCGCGCGCAGCATCTGATGGAACGGATCGGGATCTCCGAGACCCGGCGTGTCCGCGGCCTGGGCAACAAGCAGATCGCAGCCCTCGAGGCCGAATTCGAATCCCGGTAATGTCCGGAGGACCGGCCCGGCCGAGACTCACGGTGCTGTCCGGTCCCAGCGGGGTTGGCAAGTCGACGGTCGTCAACGAGCTGCGGGAGAGTCATCCCGACGTCTGGGTGTCGGTATCGGTCACCACCAGGTTCCCCCGGCCCGGCGAGATCGAAGGCAGGCACTACACCTTCGTGGACGACCGCCGGTTCGACGAGATGACCGCCGCCGGCGAGCTACTGGAATGGGCCGAGTTCGCCGGTCACCGCTATGGGACGCCACGCCGGCCCGTGCTCGAGCGGCTGGCCGCCGGGATCCCCGTACTGCTGGAGATCGACCTGCATGGCGCTCGGCAGGTGAGGGCCTCGATGCCGGAGGCGCAGCTGGTCTTCCTGGCCCCGCCATCGTGGGAGGAGCTGGTACGCCGCCTGACGTGGCGCGCAACGGAGCCGGCTGCCGTGATCGACGCCCGGCTGGCGGAGGCCCGGCAGGAGCTGACCCACGAAAGTGAGTTCGACGTCACGCTGACGAACACAGACGCCCACCGGGTTTGCCACGACTTGGTAGCCTTGATGAAATCCCACTCCGACTCTTGTGAGGCCTAGCCGCTGTGTCTGGCTCCCAGCCCGTTGCCGAGGGCATCACCAATCCGCCGATCGACGAGTTGCTCGAGAAGACCGACTCCAAGTACAAGCTCGTCCTCTACAGCGCCAAGCGCGCGCGGCAGATCAATGCCTACTACTCCCAGCTCGGCGAGGGTCTGCTGGAGTACGTCGGGCCGCTGGTCGAGACCCACGTCCAGGAGAAGCCGCTGTCGATCGCGCTGCGCGAGATCAACGGCGACATGCTGACGTGTGAGGACATCGACCCCGAGGCGGAGCAGGCGGAGGCCGACCAGGGATGAGTCAGCCCGATCCAGGCTGAGTATGGCCGGACGCGTGGCACACTTCGCCCATGGCTGATGCGGTGAGCAGTGGTCCCTTCCGGGTCGTGCTCGGGGTGAGCGGCGGCATCGCCGCCTACAAGGTCTGCGAGCTGCTGAGGCTGTTCACGGAGTCCGGTCATGACGTCCGGGTCGTTCCCACCGCCGCCGCCCTGAGATTCGTCGGAGCACCAACCTGGGCCGCCCTGTCCGGTCATCCCGTCCCCGCCGACGTCTGGACCGACGTTCACGACGTTCCGCACGTCAGTCTCGGGCAGAGCGCCGACGTCGTCGTGGTGGCCCCGGCGACAGCGGACCTGATGGCCAGGGCAGCGCACGGGCTCGCCGACGACCTGCTCACCAGCACGCTGCTCACCGCGCGGTGTCCGGTCGTGTTCGCCCCGGCGATGCACACCGAGATGTGGGAGCACGCCGCGACCCGGGACAACGTGGCAACCCTGCGCGGACGCGGCGCCGTCGTCATCGAGCCCGCCGTGGGCCGCCTCACCGGTGCCGACAGCGGCTCCGGACGGCTCCCGGACGTGACGGAGATCCTGGGGGTCGTCCTGCAGGTGGTCGCCCACGGCGCGGCCCGGGCCGATCTCGCCGGACGCAGGGTGGTGGTCTCCGCGGGCGGCACCCGCGAGTTCCTCGACCCGGTCCGCTACCTGGGCAACCGGTCGTCGGGCCGCCAGGGCTATGCGCTCGCGCGGGCGGCGGTTTCGCGAGGTGCCGAGGTGACAGTGATCGCTGCCAACGTGGCGCTGCCCGACCCGGCAGGAACGAAGATCGTGCCCGTGGAGACCACCGAGCAGCTCGCGCATGCGGTCACCGAGGCGTCGCAGGACGCTGATGCGCTGGTGATGGCAGCGGCGCCCGCCGACTTCCGGCCGGCCACCACGTCGGCGTCGAAGATCAAGAAGTCGCCGGACGGGTCGGCTCCCACCCTGGAGCTGACCCAGAACCCCGACATCCTGCGCGGCATCTCCTCCAATCGTCCCAACGCCCGGATCGTGGTGGTCGGCTTCGCGGCCGAGACCGGGGACGAGGTCGCCGCTGCCGAGGAGCACGGCCGGCAGAAGCTGGCCACCAAGGGCTGCGACCTGCTGGTGGTCAACGACGTCAGCGGTGGGGCGGTGTTCGGCAGCGACGAGAACCAGGCACTGGTGCTGGCACCCGACGGATCGTCGTGGCGCGTGCCACGCGGGACCAAGGACGCGCTGGCACACCGGATCTGGGACCTCGTCGCCGACCGCTGGGTCCGCTGACCGCCGGGAAACGGCCGGCGAGCATGTCCGGGTCGGCCGCGGCGAAACGGTAGGCTAGCCGACCAGCCAGCGGTCGTCGCACTCTCTGGGAGAGCACCTTGTCACGTCGCCTGTTCACGTCCGAGTCCGTCACCGAGGGACACCCGGACAAGATCGCCGACCAGATCAGCGACTCCGTGCTCGATGCGCTGCTGTCGGAGGATCCTGCCAGTCGGGTAGCAGTGGAGACACTGGTGACGACGGGCCTGGTCGTGGTCGCCGGCGAGGTCACCACCGAGGCGTACGTCGACATCGCCGCCCTCGTGCGCGAGCGGATCCTCGCCATCGGCTATGACAGCTCGCAGAAGGGCTTCGACGGCGCCTCCTGTGGCGTGCAGATCTCGATCGGCTCACAGTCGTCGGACATCGCCGCCGGCGTCGACCATGCCCAAGAAGACCGTGATGGAGACGCGGAGGACGAGCTCGACAAGCAAGGCGCCGGCGACCAGGGACTGATGTTCGGTTACGCCTGCGACGAGACGCCGGAGCTGATGCCGCTGCCGATCACCATCGCGCAGCGGCTCGCCGAGCGGCTGGCCGCGGTCCGCAAGGACGGCACGATGGCCTACCTGCGCCCTGACGGCAAGACCCAGGTCACCGTCGAGTACGACGGCGATGTCCCCACCCGCATCGACACTGTCGTCGTGTCGAGCCAGCACGCGGCCGACATCGACCTGGACGGGATGCTCACCCCCGACGTGCGCAAGCACGTCGTCGACCAGGTGCTCGACGAGTTCCGGATCGACCACCACGACTACCGGCTGCTGGTCAACCCCACCGGCCGGTTCGAGATCGGCGGTCCGATGGGCGACGCCGGTCTGACCGGACGCAAGATCATCATCGACACCTACGGCGGGATGGCCCGGCACGGCGGCGGGGCATTCAGCGGCAAGGACCCCTCGAAGGTCGACCGTTCCGGCTCGTACGCGATGCGCTGGGTGGCGAAGAACGTCGTCGCCGCCGGCCTTGCCCGGCGGTGTGAGTGCCAGGTTGCCTACGCCATCGGGAAGGCGCATCCCGTCGGGTTCTATGTCGAGTGCTTCGGCACTGAGGCGATCGACGTCGATCGGATCGCCGATGCCGTCCTCGACGTGTTCGACCTTCGTCCGGCGGCGATCATCCGCGACCTCGACCTACTCAGGCCGATCTACACCGCGACTGCCGCGTACGGGCACTTCGGGCGCGAGCTGCCCGAGTTCACCTGGGAGCGCACGGACCGCGTGGATGCCCTCCGGGCCGCCGCCGGCCTTTAGGGTCGTAACGGCGGAGCCACCGGGCTGCTGGCTCCGGACGCCTGTGGAGATAGGGGCGGCGTCAGGGGACCGCCGTGCTAGGCATAGCCGGTGACCGAAGCGACGGCTCGCCGCAGTGGACCTGCCGACGCGCGTCAACAGCTGTCGCTCGCGCGGTCGCGACGAGCAGCGGCCGGCTCGACGCAGCAGCTGCGGCTGGCGCCTGACCAGCCGGTCGCCGGTGTGGCGGTCGACGTCTCCCTGGCCCATTTGGACCGCCCGTTCGACTATGCCGTGCTCGCCGACCAGGATCACAGCGCTCGCCCCGGAGCCCGCGTAAAGGTCCGGTTCGCCGGTAAGGAGGTCGCCGGCTTCATTCTTGACCGCCGGACCGGGTCCGACCACACCGGCGCGCTCACACCGCTGCGCAGGGTCGTCTCTGCCGAACCCGTCCTCACTCCGCAGGTCGCCGAGCTGACCCGCCTGGTCGCCGACCGCTATGCCGGCACCCGGGCCGATGTCCTGCGACTGGCCGTGCCGCCACGGCACGCCCGGGTCGAAGGCGAGCCGGTCACCGGGCCTGTGGCCACCGGTCGGGGCGCCGGCGACCCGGCCACACAAGACCCACGCGGCTGGTCCGACTACCCACCCGGTCGGGCCTTCGTGGGACGCCTGTCCGCCGGGTCGAGTCCTCGAGCCGTCCTGTCGGTGGTCCCAGGGGCGGACTGGCCGCACCTGCTCGCCACCGCGGCTGCCGCGACCCTGTCGTCTGGCCGGGGGTCGATCCTCTGCCTGCCCGACCACCGTGACGTGGCCCGGGTGGACACCGCCTGCGCCACGATCCTCGGACCGGGCCGACACGTCGTTCTCACCGCCGACCTGGGACCCGCCGCGCGCTACCGGGCGTTCCTGGCCATCCTGCGAGGACACGCCCGGGTCGTGGTCGGCACCCGCGCCGCGGTTTTCGCACCTGTCAGGGATCTCGGGCTGGCCGCGGTGTGGGACGACGGCGACGACCTGCTGGCCGAACCGCGGGCGCCTTATCCGCACGCACGCGAGGTGCTGCTGCTCAGAGCCGCCGCTACCGGGTGCGCCGCACTGATCGGCGGCTTCGCGCGCACACCCGAGGGTCAGCTGCTTGTCGACACCGGCTGGGCGCAGCCCTTGGCGGCCGACCGGGCTACGGTACGGACTCTGGCACCACGCGTGCACGTCACCGGCGAACACGCCTCCGGCCGCGCCCATGACCCCTCCCGGACGACCCGGTTGCCCAGTCGGGCGTTCGAGCTGATCAGGTCCCGGATCGGCGGGGGGCCGGTGCTGGTCCAGACTCCCCGATCTGGCTATCTACCGACCCTGGCCTGTCAGCGTTGCCGCCAGCCGGCCCGGTGCCGGCACTGCACCGGTCCGCTGGCGATCGACACAGACACTGCTGTGCCCGCCTGCGGCTGGTGCGACCGGCAGGCGTCGGACTGGCGCTGCACCAACTGCGGGGAGCAACGGCTGCGGGCGCCGGTGGTCGGGTCCCGACGCACGGCTGAGGAGCTCGGGCGTGCATTCCCGGCGGTGACGATCAAGCGCTCCGAAGCCGATCATGTCC